>JAYUWU010000078.1:0-5016 GCA_043753365.1 Gemmatimonadaceae bacterium
GGGTGCATCGGATCGAAACTGGTGGGATCTGCCGTATCATTTTCTGCTCGGTCTCAACGGCGAAATTTTCGAGGGCAGGGATTACCGGTTCATGGGGGAGACAAATACTACGTACGATCCTGGCGGACATTTTCTCATAAGCGTGATCGGCAACTATCAGGTTCAGGAGCCGACTCCGGAGCTGCTCAATTCGATTGCAGATCTAATGGCGTGGGCGCTCGATGAGTTCGATCTGCCACTCGAGAAGATCGGCGGGCATTACAACTATGCGGACACCGGATGTCCGGGGCAGCATCTTCGGAAGTATCTCGAGGATGGGACGTTCAGAAAGATGGCGGCGGAAAGGTTGAAGCGTTCACCCGGGACGTGATACACTATCCTCGCGGTGTGATGAAACCCAGGGAAGCCGGCGGATCGTCTTTTCCGTTCGCTCGAAGAACCTGATTCGCTCGAGGAACGGATTCCACCAGCCCACCGTTATGCAGTAGTAGGTATCGAACGGGCTGACGTGATGGATGTCGTGGTGCTCCTTGCTCAGCACGAGGTGGTGTGACTGAAGCCACGCGACCCAGCGCGGCACTTCATCGAGGTGCGCGTACTTGTGAAACTGATTGGTAAGAAAGATCGCGATCGAAAAGAAGAGCCAGAACGCGCCGAAGAGATAGCCGCCCCGCGTGTCATCGATGTCTACGAAAAGCCAGACCAGCGCCAGTGGCGGGATCGTGACGAGGCAGTTTCCGCCGTTAGCGATGAGGAAGGGATTGCGAGTGATTCCCGTCGGGTCGCGATGATGTTCGCGGAACGTGAGGATGAATGCCTTGCCGACGATCGGCGTGTCGGGTGAGCCGAAGTTATCGGCGAGGAAGTGGACGAAGCCCGACACGAAGTCGGCGGCGATCCATGCGGCGAGTGCGATCAGTGGAAGAGCCCAGATCGGGCCGATCCGGGTTGCGCCCTGCGCTATGTCGATGAGCATCGCCGTCGAGATCAGGGCGAAGGCGATGTAGGCGGCGCCCTGAAGGACGCGGAGGCCCAGCATCGAATCCTGCTCCCGGGCTTCCAGAGAAAAGGAGGAGTGTGTCATCGTCTCTGATTACGACAAGAGGCACCTCCCTGGATCTCTGAGTTCCGGGTGATCCGGGACTACCCGCCCCTGAAGAACTTTAATGATTGACGCCTGAGGCCTGAAGACTCTAGCGCGTGACCGTGCTCATCCATGCATCCCCTCGATTGTCCATCGTGGTGACGACAGCTCTCTTCCTGTCGCCCGACACCCTGACGCTCGAGATCGACCCCGGCGCGCTGCCGAGTCGGGTTGCCTGTCCGTCTTGCGCTACTCTATAGAAGAGGCGCACCCCGTCAAGAATGTCCACGATGAGCGACCCATCATCCTGCCATGCGAACGTTCCCCGCTCAGCGAAGGCCTTCCATATCTGCCGGCTGCTTCCATCCGCGAGGGAGATCAAGCTAAGGCCGATCGAATCCGCCGACGGGGCTTTCCATCCGAGCACCGCGAGGTCGCGGCCGTCGTGCGACGGCCCGATCTGAAGCATGAAGACGTACCACGCTGGTCTTGCGATCTCATGCGGTGATCTTTCGTTGTCCATCTGCACCCTGATTACGCTGCTGCCGTATCCGATCCACGCCCATCCACCTGTGGAGAGGCGCACGGCGGCGACGTCTCCCGTATCCGGAACTGTCAACTCCGCCCGCCCTACACCCGTGCGGTAATCGAGCAGAGAAAACCTCTTCCCCGATCCCGCCGCGCTTACCAGCTGGATCGTCGTGGAATCGAGGAAATGAACCGACTGGTGCCTCCCGGGAAGAATCGTCTCCTGTCCGCCACCGAACGGAATCACGCTCCATTGCATGTCTCCGGCCTGTCGCGGCATTCCCGGTTTTGCTGTGACCACTGATCTGCCGTCGATGGAAAGGCTGGCGGGAACCGGACTCGTCGACCTCGACAACCGGCGCCGTTCTTCGAGCTTGCCCTGTATCAGGTCTGCAAAGGGCAGGTGCCACAGCGCGTATTCGCTGGAGCCTTCTGTCACGACGAGGGTTCCGCCGTCGCGCGTCACGCTGAACCGCGTCGAGTTCGGCACCTCGAGGGTATCGCCCCGCTTTGCCCAGCGTCCGCTGGCGGTGTCGAATGGAATCCTCATCAACGAAGGTCTGCGCTGTTCGATGTTAGTCGTAATCCAGAGCGCGTCCACCGTGGCCTTGCCGTTCGCATATTGATCCTTGGACCGGAAGATTCTCGAGTCGTATCGTTTTCCGCTCCGGTCGATCGAGACCCACTCTTCCTTCTGCCTGTCCGTGAACGCGTACATGAGCCGCTGGGAGTTTGGAACGGGTGTGACGCTTGTAATCTCGCCCGAGCTTCCTGTTATCGGAATGCTGTCCGAGGGAACCCCGTCAAGTCCGCTGAACATGATCCACGACGTATCGGCGGGCAGGCCCCAGCGGATCATCACGAGCGAATCGCCGCCCGCCCAGAATTCCGCGTGGCCTTTCACCAGGAACCGCGAAGCTCCACCGAGTGTCGGGACGATGTGAGTGCCGAACGTTCCGTTGATGGAACCACCAAAGAGTACGTGGCGCCGGTCGGGGCTGACGTTGATGGAGCCCAGGCCCGAAGATCCCTCCACCAGCCGGCGTGTGGATCCGGTAGCGATCTCCTTCATCTCCAGGGCGTACAGGCATCCGTTCGGCCCGCATTCCTCGACGGAATACGCGAGAGTCTTTCCGTCATCCGAGATCGCCGATGCGTTAACACGACCTGAATTGGTGAGCTTGGTCCGGTCCCGAAGCGACACGCCCCTGGACCCGGCTGCAGCCGGCGGTTTCATGAGCATCCACGTTCCGATCGCGATCACAGTCGCGACAGGGATTCCGACTGTCAGCCACTTTTTAATGTGACGCCTTGGCCGGCCATCAACTTCAGGTGAGGTGGCGGCGAGCGCACGAACGAATTCGCCGGCGGATGAGTGGCGGTCGGCGGGTATTTTTGCCAGCGCTTTTTCTGTGGCGGCCTCCATCGCCCGGGTGACCGTGCTCCGAACCACCCGGAGCTTCACCGGCTTCTCGGTGAGCAGCTTCGCGACGATTACCTGTGCTGTTGGTCCCGTGACTGGCGGTTCGCCTGCAATCATTTCGTAGAAGACTGCGCCGAGTGAGTAGAGATCGCTGCGCCGGTCGATGTTTCGCTCGCCCGTGGCCTGTTCGGGACTCATGTACTGTGGCGTCCCGAGTGAAAGCCCCGTCTCCGTCATGCGGTTTCCACCCGCTTCCTTGAGGGCGAGGGCAATCCCGAAATCGGTGAGTACCGCCAGCCCTTCGTGGAGGAGGATGTTCTCGGGTTTTATGTCGCGGTGAACGACTCCCTGCGCGTGTGCGTAGTCGAGTGCGCTCGCGATCTGCTTCGTGATGGATACCGCTTCGTCGATGCCGAGCTGTCGTTCGCGCTCGATTCTGGACCGGAGCGATTCGCCGCGGACGAGTGGAAGGACGTAGTAGAGAATTCCATCCGCCGATCCGGAGTCGATCAGGGTCAGGATGTGCGGGTGGTCGAGCTTTGCCGCGATGCGGATCTCGCTCAGGAACCGGTCTGATCCGATCATCGCGCTGAGGTCGGAGCGCAGGACCTTGAGGGCTACTTCGCGGTCGTGCTTTATGTCCCTTGCGAGGTAAACAGTCGCCATGCCGCCCGCGCCGATCTCACGCTCGATCGTATAGCGATCGGCGAGAGCTGAGCGGAGTTGCTCCGTGGCTGGCATTGAACTCTAAAATGGGGCTTGGCAGGCAACCGGACCAGAGAAACATCGGCAATCACCGTTCGGCCACACTGGACCTGGAGCTGTTTTTTAGTAGCGATATGCTACTATTTTTCCCGGTAAAGCTAACCAAGGTTAATCCTTAGTTAGGGCTAGGTCGGCGTTGCCTGATGCCTGGTCTCGTGCCTCGCGAGCTGAAGTTTAGGTTCGCGTCCAGGCATTTACTGGCATTATGTCACTCATTAACCAGGATTTGGAGGCTGATCCCAGCTAACCCAGATATCCGACGACCCAGTGTCAGACGCACCCGCCAGCTTTCAATCATTATTGCGCGATTTGCGCGGGCAGGAAACATTTGACACGTGCCGCGCTCCGCAATGGCGACAGGCATCCCATCAACACCCCTGAATGAAGAACCACCTCGGCCACGCCCTCTACTCCGCTACGGACCTCCTCAACTTCCTCGGCTGCGATCACGCGACCGCGCTCGACATGCAGGTCATGGCCGATGGGCTCGCGAGAACGAAAGGAGAGGATGACGCATACCTCGAAATCCTCAAGGAAAAAGGGAACGAGCACGAGCGCGCTTACCTCGAGAAGCTGCGAGCTGAAGGCAAATCCATTGTCGAAATCAGCGACGACCCTTCGCACCCCACTACGATAGAAGACAAGGCTGAGCGAACCCGCCAGGCGATGGCGGACGGTGCCGAGGTGATCTACCAGGGAACCCTCATCGCTCCTGGCTGGCACGGCTATTCCGATTTCCTCTTCAAAGTCGCCAAGCCATCAGATCTCGGCGATCATTCCTACGAAGTCGCCGACACCAAGCTCGCACGAACCGCAAAACCCAAGCACGTAGTCCAGCTCTGCGTTTACTCGGAGATGATCCGCCTCGTTCAGGGAGTCCTTCCCGACTTCGCCCACATCGTACTCGGCGACGGCTCGAAGAAGACCGTCCGCCTGCACGACTACATCTATTACTGCAATCGCGCTCGCGACCGGTTCAATCAGTTCGTCGCAAAGGATGGGAATGCCACGGAGGCCGAGCGTTGTCCGCAGTGCAACATGTGCCACTGGTCGGAGCGGTGTGTGGAGGAATGGGACAAGAACGGCAACTTGAGACTCGTCGCCGCGCTCAGTGGTCCGAGGGGAGTCTGACAATCATATCGATTGCGGATTTGAGGACTGTGCGGATCCAGAACTAACCGCAATCGACGATCGACGACTTATTCCGAACCGCGGA
>JAYUWU010000079.1:0-2046 GCA_043753365.1 Gemmatimonadaceae bacterium
GGACAGGCCATCCGGGTGGGCGGTGTGGCGGAGCGGCTGATGGACGAGATCGAGGAGAACACGAAGAAGGAGTGCCGGTCGCTGGTGCTGGGGCACCTCCAACGGGGCGGACAGCCCACCAGCTACGACCGCCTGCTGGCGGTGCGGTTCGGCGGCGCGGCGGTCCGCGCTGTGGCGGACGGGAAGTGGAACCACATGATCGCGCTCCAGTCCCCGCATATCGTGACTGTGCCGCTGGTGGAGGTGTTACAGCACCCGAAACGCGTCGAGCTGGATCACGACACCATGCTGACAGCGCGCGCCACCGGAATCTCCTTCGGGGACTGAAAACCGGGGGTTTTGGGTAGGCGATCAGTGTGTCAATTCCCCGTCACTTACGGAGGACACCTAGCTTCCGGAACGTATTACATTCCATGATGTAAGTCGTTGTTATATAAGAGCTTATTGCTTCTGGCACGGCTTGGCACCCCTCGTGCACCCCATAGGGCCATGATTCATCATCGCACCAACCCAATCACCTCCTTCTGGCGCTTCTTCGCGCCCGCCGTTCTGGGACTCTTCCTGTCGGCTGGTATCGCGGAAGCACAAGGCAGGTCGGAGAGGACGCAGGCAGAACAGTCGCGCCGCGACCCGGTCGTGCCCAAGGGCTTCGCGCCGCCGGCCGGTATGTGCCGGATCTGGATAACCGGCGTTCCTGCCGGCCAGCAGCCGGCGCCGACGGATTGTGCGTCTGCTGTCCGGAACCGGCCAGCGAACGGCAAGGTGCTGTTCGGTGAAAGCCGGTCCAAGGCGAGTAAGGGGAAGGCGAAGAAAAGCTCCAGCACAACGGAAGGCTTGCTCGATCTCATAACGAGGGGGAAGTCCAAATGAAGAAGCTCTTAGTCTTTGGTTTCGCGCTGGCCGGAATGGCAGCGGCTGCGCAACTCGAAGCGCAGGTTATTTCCCGCAACCCGGTGAACGCCCGCGCCGATGCCAATGTGTCAGGCAGCTGGCGGGTAGTCGGACGCGATGGCAGCGGTAATTCGGTCTACGAGCGCAGCACCCGCGATCGCAATGGCAACATCGTGATCCAGCGTGCTCGCCGCAATTCGAACGGCGGCATGACTGTGATCAGCTCACGAACCGTCAGGGACGACAACCGCAATAGAAACAACTGCGATTACAATCGCTCCACGAACACCGTCGGAGACATTCTCTTCGGCCGGACGAATGACCGGGTCTGTGACGACGAATACAGCCGCGAAGACAACGGCTGGTATCAGGTCGGCCGCGGTCGGGACAACAACTCGATCTATGAGCGCCGCACCCGCGACAGAAACGGCAACCTGATCATCCAGCGTGCCCGCCGCAACTCGAACGGCACTCTGACGATCATCAGCACCCGCCGTACCAACGACAACGATCGACAGTGGAAGAGGGACAAGCAGCACGAGAAGGAGCATCGCAAGGCGGAAAAGCGTCATGAGAAGAGCCATGATCGTATGGACCGCGACCACGATCGTGATACCGACGACAACCGTAAGCGTCGATAACTACCACTATCGCGCCAGGCGTTACGGTTTGAACTGATATCGAGCGGCCCCGGATTCTTTCCGGGGCCGTTTCGCATCCGGTGCGATGTATGCACCTTCATGGGCAAATGCAGCGCACTGTAATCGACCGTTATCTCCCGCCCGACCACGAGGCGTTCGTGGCGGCCGAGCCTCCCACCGGCCGCATAATCGTGATCGCGCCGACCCGTGCTGCCTGCGAAACCATCGAGCTGGCGCTCGGGCTCCACATCGCGACCGTCCTCGAGAAGCAGCACGGCGAGGAGATCACTGGGTTGGCGGCAGCCGGCAAGGGCTTCGGCATCGTCGCCGGAACCGGCACCGGAAAAACCCTCTCCATCCGTCCGATCGCCGAGACGATACTCGGAACCGACACTCTCAAGGTCGGTGTGGTCAACCGGGAGCGAGAGGCGACTCCCGAGACGCCTTCCTGGAACGTCATCGTCGTCACCACCGGAATCGCGCGCCGCTGGTTTCAGGACGGCGACATTCTCGC
>JAYUWU010000080.1:0-2045 GCA_043753365.1 Gemmatimonadaceae bacterium
GAGCCTCAATTGAGCGACGTGGCGGCTGGCGGCGCGCCATCGGCGGATCTGACGCTCATCATCCGCTGACCTCCGACCCTGATAGTAGCGGCAATACCACTGGAACCATCCACGCGGGTCATCATGGTGAATCCAGCCCTTCTTTTGCCAGATCGCCAGCGACTGCGATGCGTTCACCTTGAAGAAGTTGAGCTCCGCGTCGTGGCGCTCATGGCACAGCTTCGCCTTCGCAAACCAGCTGGACGGAAATTCATCCCTGCAGTCAGTCATGTACTTCCCGCCGAATACCCCGAGCTTCAGCATCTCTTTAGGTGTAAGATCGGGACGAAACTCAGGCGCAAACCCGCGTCCGGCGGGCATCGTCAGCTCGTAGCTATAGCCCTGCTGCATCAGGTCGTTCACGACCACTGTCCTCACACGCCCAGTCATGATTTCTCCGCCTTCTTCAGCGCGCGCGAGTCGATCTTTTCGGACACCTGCGGGCGCAGCAGATCACGCAGTACATCCTTGCCGACCCATCGCTCGGTGGTGTCAGCAGATTCTGCAAGTCGATGTGCGAGCCGGACCGACTCGACGTGAAGCGGCCTGCCTCGATGACCGATCGCGCGAAGCGCCCAGCTTACCCCCTTCTTCACGAAATTTCTTTCGTCATGAGCTTCCCTCTCGATAAGGGCAAGTGATCTGATGAACGGCTCATCGGCTGCCCTCTTGTCATGCACTGCAACACTGGCGAGCAGCGCGAAACCGGCGCGCTTGACGAACTCGTCGCGACGCTTTGTCCATTTGTCTATTTGTTTCCATGCATGGGGCGTGCGGTCGAAAAGCTTGAAGCAAAGCGCGAGCTCGTGATCCTTTCCGAGCTGCCTGGCCAATGTCTGCATTGTCGACATCGAAACGCCGAACACCTTCGGCGCGACGATCCCGTATCGAGCCATGCCTTCTCTGTTTCGCCTCGTTCCTTTGCGCTCGAGCCACTTGAGCGCGCCGTCGACGCGATCCGTCGTCGCCTCTGCCATGTGTCCCCGTGACGTACCCTGATCAATTCTCCAGAAGTTACATCAGGATTGGCGATCGGAGGAATGCCGGAATAACTTCGCAAAATGATATCGGCACTGCGAAACTAGTGACGTTGGCGGAGGTAGGCAGGGTAACCGCGCTTTACAGGTATCCCGTGAAGTCGATGGGGTCGGAGTCGCTCGATTCCATCGAGGTGGGATGGAACGGTTTCGTCGGCGACCGCAGGTGGGCTTTCGTTCGCGAAGGGAAGTCTCAAAGCAATTTCCCGTGGCTGACGATCAGGGAAGCTCCAGGGATGTGGAGCTTCATGCCGCGATTCGACGAACCCGACAAACCTGAAACTTCGCGCACGACGATACTCGCTCCGGACGGTCGTGAGTTCGACGTCACGGACCCGGCCCTTGCCGAGCTGCTGGAACACGGCGCCCGCGTCATACGTCACGGACGCGGTTCCTTCGATGCAATGCCGTTGTCTCTCATTTCGACACGGACCATGGCATCGATAAGCGCGCTGGCTGAGGTCCGCATCGACCCGCGGCGATTCCGGCCGAATCTCGTGATCAATCCGGTCGCCGACGCTGAATATCCCGAAGACGACTGGGTTGGATCAATAGTGGGAATTGGTTCGATGCGAATGCGCATCGACCGTCGCGACAAGCGATGCGTGATGGTGAACGTCGACCCGGAAACTTCAACGAAAAACTCGGCTGTCCTCCGGGCCATCGCTCAGGAGCGTGACGCGTGCCTCGGCGTCTATGGTACGACGGTTCAACCTGGACTTGTTAATGTCGGCGATCCCGTGGTTATCGAGCTCTGAGAGGGCCTAACGCGTGCCCAGCGAACCCGGATCGTCATCGCCGGGACCCGCGGAAAACGCTTTATCGCACGGTTTGGAGCGAAAGCTGCGTATAAAAATGCTGCCGTCAGCCGCAAAGCTGGTTCGGCAGCGACTCCACTTTTTTGAATGGATACCAGGACGATGCGTACGAAAGGAACGGTCAAGTGGTTCAACAACGACAAGGGCTTTG
>JAYUWU010000081.1:0-2041 GCA_043753365.1 Gemmatimonadaceae bacterium
GCGCTGCTCAAGGCACACAGCGGCGAGATGCCGAGCCCCGACGACCTCACGCTTTTGATTCTCAGAACTTAGGTGCGCGGATCACGCGGGGCGCCTCCAGTACTCAAGCGCTTCGGGCAGCACTTTCTTCACGACCAGGCTGTACTCGAGGCCATCGCTGACGCAGTCGCACCGGTAACCGGCGAGGTTGTGGTCGAGATCGGGCCGGGCAGGGGAGCGCTCACCGACATTCTTGCGGCGCGGGAAAACCGGCTGATTGCGATCGAGATAGATCGCGCGCTCTCGGAGTCACTTCGGAAGCGCTACGCCGGGAAGGACCACGTTACGATCATTGAACAGGACGTGCTCAAGGTCGATCTGGCGTCCACTGCAGATGGGCCGTTCGTGGTTGTCGGCAACGTTCCGTACTACATCACGACGCCGATTCTCTTCCATGTTCTGAAACCGCCGTATCCGCGACAGGCCGTTTTCCTCGTGCAGCGCGAGGTCGCCGAGAGAATCGTTTCACCGCCCGGGTCGAAATCCTATGGCGCCCTCAGCGCGAACGTGCAGGTCGTAGCGTCAGCGCAGATCGTCAGACACGTCGGGCCCGGCTCCTTCAAGCCGCCGCCAAAGGTAGACTCGGCGGTGATTCGAGTAGTCCCGCGGCCGGACCCGATCATTTCGATAGACGAAGTGAACGCGTATCGCGGCTTCGTTCAGGCGCTGTTCGGAATGAGACGGAAGCAGATTGGGAATTCCCTGCGCTCTGCATCCCAGTTGACCGCGGAAGCTGCGGCGAGTGTCCTGGCCGGACTCGGAATGGATCCGACCAGCCGTGCGGAGTCTCTTTCGCCCGGCGAGCTTGCAACCCTGATGCGGGCGTCGAGGGCTGTTCTCGAGCCTTAGCGGTCGGGATTCGTGAGCGCGAACGTCAATGCCTCGAGCTCCATCGCCATGTTTACCGTCCGCAACTCGACATCGTCGGGTACCGTCAACTGAGTCGGGGCGAAGCTGAGGATGGCTTTTGCACCCGCCCGGACCACCCTGTCCACAATGTCCTGCGCGTTCTCGGGGGGAACGGTGATTACGACGATGTCGTACTCGCCAGCACCTATGTCTGCTTCCAGACTGGCGGTGTCCTGAATCGTGACTCCGGCCAGCCGGTTGCCCGCCTTTCCCCTGTCACTGTCATATACCCCCAGGACCTTGAACCCGCGCTCGGCGAACCCCGCATAACGGGCAAGGGCCGACCCGATATTTCCTGCGCCAACGATGCATACCTTCCATTCCCGGCCAAGGCCGAGAATCTCGCGCAGGCGGGATGAAAGTTCGGGCACTGAATAGCCGAGCCCGCGCTTTCCGAAGGATCCAAAGAATGACAGGTCTTTTCTGACCTGGGCGGAGGTGGTGCCCCCCAGCTTGGCGAGGTCGTCACTCGATGTAGTCAGCACTCCGCGTGCTCCAATTTCCTCGAGGAACCCGAGGTAGATCGATAGGCGGCGGACAGTGGATTCTGCGATCCGTTTCACGTCTTGGTGGGGAGCTTGTGAATTTCTTCACAAGCTACACGGGGACGCGTTTGGCGGCAACAACTCAGCGTAATCCAGCCAAACCGGTTTGTCAGGCGATCTTGAGAGGCGGAAACTGCCGGAAAGGAGTGGGGTGAGTCAAAAGCGAGAGGGGTGAGTTCTTTCCCGGCGCTAAAACGAGCTGTTGAGAGTCAGATCGATGGCACTTTTTGGGAACGGCGGAACGACATTCCGCGGATGACGTCTGAGGATGACTTCTTAACGCGGCGTGTTATCGGTGCCGCGCTGCAGGTCCATACAATACTTCGGCAGGGGCTGCTCGAGTCGAGTTATGAGCAATGCCTCTGCCTCGAGCTGGATTCGCACCGCATCCCGTTCGTGCGCCAGCTATATCTGCCGATTCGGTATAAATCGACGGTGATCGAAAATGCGTATAAGGTCGACCTGCTCGTCAACAGTGAACTGATCGTGGAGATCAAGTCAGTCGAGAAGGTGCTTCCGGTTCACAAAGCTCAAGTAAGGACCTACCT
>JAYUWU010000082.1:0-4983 GCA_043753365.1 Gemmatimonadaceae bacterium
GCGTCTCGAACACTCGTCCGGAACCAGTGTGAGACGCCTGCCACGAGAGGAATCACGACGAGCGCGGTAAGAGTCAGCCGCCAGTCCATCAGGAACATCGCGACGCCGATCGCGAGCAATGTGAACAAGTCGCCGAGTCCCGATACGACTCCTGCGGTGAAGAGTTCGTTGAGCGTTTCGACGTCCGAAGTGACGCGTGTAATCAGACGACCCGCGGGATTCCTGTCGAAGAACGAGACCGACAGGCGCTGAAGATGTGCGAAGATCTGCATCCTCAGGTCCCGCATCACGCTCTGGCCGAGCAAGTTCGTGAGCATCGCTTCGCCAAAACCGCAAAGGAATTGCGCGACGAGGACGACCGCAAAGAGGATCGACGCGGTGACGATGGCTCCGCTGTCACTTCGAGGCAGGGCGACGTCGATCACGTACTGCGTGAGTAGAGGCCCTGCCAGCTGCAGGGCTCCCTCGATAGAAAGCAGCAGCATGGACGCTGCGACAAGACCTTTATATGGTCTTATGTACTGGAGAAGCCTCCGCATGAGATGCGCGTCATATGTTCTCGCGAGCGCGTCTTCTTCGTGCATGGTTGCGGGGGTCGACATCGAGCGGTATGCTAACGGACGAGATACCGACGCGCCACCGCTCCGGGGAATGGTACGCAGGTTGCACTTCCCGGTGTCATGCGCCAGGTATCTGGACGCATTTCACCCTACGGAGGAGAAATGAATTTCATTGCATGGATCGTCCTCGGCCTGATCGCAGGTGCGATTGCCAAGGCAATCATGCCCGGTAACGACCCGGGCGGAATGATCGTGACCATGATCATCGGAATCGTTGGCGCCCTTATCGGCGGATTTCTCGGCAGCACCCTCATGGGCGCTCCACTGACCGGATTCTCGGTTCAAAGTCTGTTGCTCGCGATCGTTGGAGCCCTGATCCTCCTTTGGGTCTACAGAATGGCAACGAAGGGGCGAAGCAGGGTACCGTAGCTTCAACTCGCCTCGCAGGGTGACGAGGGAATAAATGCCGCTCTGGCTCTACTGGATCCTTCTGGGTCTCGTAGCAGGAACGCTTGCGAAGTTTCTGGTGCCAGGGCGGGATCCCTCGGGTTGCATCATCACGATCCTTCTGGGAATAATTGGAGCCGTCGTTGGCGGCTTCATTGGCACGCGTTTCGGCTGGGGGACGGTCACCGCCGGAGCTTTCGACATGAGATCGATAGGCTTGGCGACGCTCGGAGCGATTGTCCTCCTGCTCGCCGGCAGAGCCGTTCGACGGCTCTGATCCTCGGTGTTTGTTCGGCACGCCACGGGCCGACTCAATAGATTGAATATGTGAAAGAGAGCATCATTGTCCGCGGCGCACGACAGCACAATCTGAAGGGTTTCGACCTCGAGATTCCGCGCCGGACGCTGACAGTGATCACGGGCCCCTCCGGATCTGGCAAGTCCTCCCTCGCCTTCGACACCATATATGCAGAGGGTCAGCGACGGTACGTAGAGTCGCTGTCAGCTTACGCCAGGCAATTCCTCGAGCGGATGGAGAAGCCGGATGTCGACAGCGTCGAGGGACTATCACCGGCAGTCGCGATCGAGCAGCGAAATCCGACCAAGACATCTCGTTCGACAGTTGGGACTGCGACCGAGATCTACGACTACCTGAGGTTGCTCTGGGCGCGCGTCGGCCGGACCCATTGCCCGGTCTGCAGCAGGGAGATGAAACCGGATACGGTCTCATCTGTAGCCGATACCGTCCTTCGTCTCGCGGCAGGCACCAGGTTCTACGTTGCCTTCCCGCTTCGCCTGTCCGAGCTGGTGACGCACAAAGTCGTCGTCGAGAATCTGAGGGCTCAGGGATTTCTTCGCGTTTACGCCGATGGCGTCATTTCTCATCTCGATGAACTCGAGACAGCGAAGATCGACCTGACCCGCGTTGCAGAAGTTCTGGTCGTCGTGGATCGCCTCGCGCTTTCGGAGGAAATCGGGGCACGTCTCAACGATGCGATCGGAACCGCGTTTGCCGATGGCGACGGCGAGTGCGTAATCATTCTGGCTGAAACGCTGGAGAAGCTGCGCTTCACCGAGCGGTTCGAGTGTCCTTACGACGGCACGCGTGCGCCGGCGCCATCGCCGCAGTTGTTCTCGTTCAACAATCCCCGCGGCGCGTGCGAGCGGTGCAACGGTTTCGGCGCCGTGCTCGAGTACGACGAATCGCTGATTGTCTGCAACCCTGAACGCACACTGCGGGACGGCGCAATCGATCCGTGGACGAAACCGCGGTATGACAACAAGCGTCGCACTCTGGCTGACTTTGCGCGCCGGGAGGGAATTCCGCTCGACAAACCGTGGAGCGAGCTCACCAATTCGCAGCGACATCTGCTCCTCAACGCAAAGACACGCGGCTACAAGGGAATTCTTCCCTTCCTCAAAGATCTCGAGGAGAAACGATACAAGCAGTACATACGAATTTTCCTGAGGCAGTATCAGACTGCTCAGCAGTGCCCCGACTGCAGGGGAACGAAACTCAAGCCTGAAGCACTGAACGTCCGTGTCGATGGCAGGACGATAGCAGACGTTGCAGAGCTATCGGTAGGAACTCTCTTCGAGTGGGTGAACGAGCTCCAGCTTTCGACCTTCGAGCAGGAGGTGGCTGAGACGATTTTACGCGAGGCCCGTGAGCGAATCAGGTTCCTGCGCGATGTCGGGCTCGAGTATCTGTCACTCAATCGGGCGACGCGCACGCTCTCAGGTGGCGAGGCTCAGCGAATCGGGCTTGCAAACTCGCTGGGCTCGCAGCTCGTCGACACTCTCTACGTTCTCGATGAGCCGTCGATCGGCCTGCATCCGCGTGACATGGGACGACTTCTCACGCTTCTCCACCGCCTCAGGGATTCCGGCAATACAGTTCTCGTCGTCGAACACGATCCTGCTGCGATCGCCGCCGCTGACTACATGGTCGAGCTCGGACCGGGAAGTGGCGAGCATGGCGGCGAGATCGTCTTCGCGGGGCCTCTGTCGCGCGTGAGCGAGAGCCCGCTCACTGGCCGATACCTGACCGGCGAGCGCGAGATTCCTCTCCCACTCGAGAGAAGGCGGCTTGGTCCACGCTGGATAACGCTGACCGGCGCGCGCGAGCACAACCTTCAGGGCGTCGACATTCGTATCCCGCTCGGTGCGATGACTGTCGTGACTGGCGTTTCGGGCTCGGGAAAGAGCACACTGGTGCACGACGTTTTATATCGGGCACTCGAAACCCAGCTCGAAGGCGAAAGCTCGGCGAAGAGACATCTCGGAGAGACCATCGGCGCTTACGATTCGATCACCGGGCATGACGCGATCGACGAAGTGGTGATGATCGACCAGACGCCCATCGGGAAATCACCGCGGTCGAATCCGGTGACTTACATCAAGGCATTCGACCAGATCCGCGCGATATTTGCCGACGCGCCGGTTTCAAGGCAGCGCAAATACACGCCGAGCACTTTCAGCTTCAACGTTGCCGGCGGAAGGTGCGAAGAATGCGAGGGCGCGGGTTCGATTGAAGTCGAAATGGTGTTCATGGCCGACATCCACGTTCCATGCGATGCGTGCGGGGGCAAGCGGTACAAGCCCGAAGTTCTCGACGTGAAGGTGAATGGCAGGAGCATCGCGGGCGTTCTCGACCTCACTGTCGACCAGGCGATCAGGTTTTTCCCGCGCGAGGAGAAACTCGGCCAGGCGTTATGGCAGCTCCAGCAGGTGGGACTTGGGTACCTCAGGCTTGGTCAGGCGGCGACGACACTTTCGGGCGGCGAGGCGCAGCGCATCAAGGTTGCGCGCGAGTTGATTGCATCGACGAAAAAGCGTGGACGCAAGCTCTACATTCTCGACGAGCCGACGACTGGACTTCATCTCGACGACATCAGGAAATTGCTTGAAGTGCTCGATCGACTGATCGAGCAGGGTCATACACTGCTGTTGATCGAGCATAATCTCGACGTGATCAAGATTGCCGACTGGCTCGTGGACCTGGGGCCTGAGGGTGGCTCCGGTGGCGGAAAGCTTGTCGCGATGGGCAGGCCGGAGGAAATCGCGGCTGTGCCCGAGTCGCATACCGGCAAGTGGCTTGCACCGATGCTGGCGAGGTCTAATGGTTCTCCTGCACCTTCCGAGCGAGCGTCGTTACGATCGCGCGCGGTATGAGCCTCTCGACCTGTACCATCGCCTTGTTCTTCAGTCCGGGTATTGCGAGTCTCTGCCCTCGCATGGTCGCCGCATAGCCATAACGCGCGACGTCTTTCGCGTCAGCTACCCCGCTCATCCTGAAAAGCCGTGAGTTCTGCTGACCCGCGCGCTCGGCGAAAAATGTGTCTGTTGCGCCCGGGCAGAGGCAGGTGAGAGTGACGCCCGTGTTGCGTAGCTCCTCATCGATTGCCTGTGAGAAGCTGAGGATGAACGCTTTCGTCGAAAAGTAGATCGACATCAGCGGGCCGGGCTGAAACGCTGCGGTGGATGCGACGTTGAGGATTTTTCCCTTTCGCCGCAGCAGCATCGGCTGCATGAAGAGCTTGGTCAGGTGCATCAAGGCGACGACGTTGACCTGCACCATGTCCCGTTCCACTTCGATGTCAGTTTCCGCAAACTCGCCGGCTAATCCGAAACCCGCATTGTTGACGAGGATGTCTACCTGCAGGCCGTGGTTCGAGACGTCGTCGAAGAGCCGTTGCGGGGATTCGGGATCGGCCAGGTCCGAGAGGATGACCGTAGCCTTGATTCCGTATTTGCCTTCAAGGGAGCCTGCCGCTGCTTCGAGGGCATCACGATCCCGCGCGACGAGAATCAGGTCATGACCGTGTGCAGCGAACTGTTTAGCAAGCTCGAGCCCGATCCCTCTCGATCCGCCGGTGATGAGCACTGTGTGCTTTTCAGCTTTCATGGAGGAAAAATAGTCGCGGGACGGGCCGATCCTGACGACACGCAGACTTTTCAGGGGGCTTGGCCGCGT
>JAYUWU010000083.1:0-2034 GCA_043753365.1 Gemmatimonadaceae bacterium
GCGCGGATGCGCATGTCCGCACGAAACCGTCACGATGCCCGCGAACATGTCGAGATAGCGCTTGCCGGTCTCGTCATAGAGCCACTGCATGTGACCTTCTACGATCATGATCGGCTCGCGATAGATCGTGAAGACCGCAGGATTCACGTACTGCCTGCGCATGGCGAGAACTTCCTCGCGCGAGGGACCGGTGTAGGGCCGCGGCTGATGATCCGTGTGCGGCAGCTGGAGCGTCTGGTTATCGAGAACGGTGCTCATGTTAGTCACGTTCGAAAAGATAAAAGAAAAAGATCTCGCAGATCTCGCAGATTTGAAGCGATTACGCAGATTCTCCTGCGTGCATCCCTACTTGCTGCGTTCAAACCGGTTGTTGAAACGATCCACGCAAATCTGCGAAATCGGCTTTTCAAATCTGCGTAATCTGCGATACGTAATCTGCGAGGGAATAAACCCCCTATGCCGAAATCGCAGAAGCCTCCACCGGCGCCGCATATCCCTCGACTTCTTCCGCGAAACCGCCGTGATAATCGGCCTTCTCGGGACGGCGAATGGCAGACTGCGCGACGATCCGGTCGCGGCGGATGCCGCGGAAATCTTCAACCGACTTCCAGCCCTTGTCCGCGTTCTTCTCGATGAAATCGGCGAGGCCCTGGTTGAGATTCCGGATCACGTTCGGGCCCACCGCGCTGTCCAGCATCGCGGATGTGCACACCTGCACCGTGCCGCAGCCGAGCAGGAAGTAGTTCACGGCCTGCCGGAAATCCGTCACGCCGCCAATTCCGCTGAAGCTCTTGTCCGGGAACGCGCGCGTCATCGACGCCATCTTGGCGAGTGACAACGGCAGGATCGCGGGGCCGCCCATGCCGCCACTGGACACGAGGCCGTCCACGTTGATCTCGAACTCGAGCGTGTCGGGATCGATCGGCGGCAGGGAGGGGAACGTGTTGGATGAAACGATCGCGTCGGCGCCGCCACGGAAACAGGCAGCCGCTTCTTCCGTGATATCGGTCGTGGACGGCGTCAGCTTGCACCACACCGGAATCTTCGCGACTTCCTTCACCGCTTCCGTGACAGTCGAGCAAAGGCCTTCATCCTTGCCGATGTTGCTGCCCATGTCTTTCCGGTCCATGTGCGGACAGGAGAAGTTCAGCTCGAGGGCATCCGCACCCGCATCCTGACAGCCCTGTGCGAGCTGCTGCCACGCCTGGTGCTCCTTGTCGCTGCCGGAGCCGGCCATGATGGATGCGACGATGACCTTGTTCGGATAATCCGCCCTCAAGCGCGCGATGACCGGCATCCACCAGTCGAGACCTTTGTCCGAGATGAGCTCCCAGTTCCACGAAGAGTGCAGCGCGGCGCCCGCGCGCTTCTTCATCGAGATTTCATTCGTCTCGGGCGTCGTGCGGATGAACTTGGTGCGGGCACCGAATACGTTGACCACCGGATGCAAACCAATGGTCTTCACGACGACACCGCCCCAGCCTGCGTCGAACGCTCGCCGAATGTTGTTTTCGGATTCGGTTGGAGGCGCGGAGCTCAAAAGAAATGGATTCTCGAACTTTACGCCGGTAAAGACTACGGATGTATCGACCGCCATATGGCCTCCGAATGGGTAGAAAAGCCCTGTAAAAAACTACGACATCCAGTTCGTGCCCGACTCCGGATTCCACTTCGTCGTCGTCTTTTTCGATTGCGTCCAGAACTCGATCGAGCCACGGCCCGTCAAATCACCGACGCCGAATTTCGAGTCGTTCCAGCCGCCAAAGCCGAACGGCTCGCGCGGCACCGGAACACCCACGTTCACGCCGATCATGCCGGCGGATGCGCGCTCGGTGACGTAACGCGCCATGCCGCCGCTCTCGGTGAAGACCGACGCAGCATTGCCGTACGGCGATGCGTTTTCGATGCGCAGTGCTTCATCGATGTCTTTCGCGCGCACGATCGTCAGCACCGGACCGAACACTTCTTCCTGCGCGATCCGCATGTCCGGTGTCACGTGATCGAGCAGCGTCGGCCCGATGTAGTAGCCGCCTT
>JAYUWU010000084.1:0-4956 GCA_043753365.1 Gemmatimonadaceae bacterium
ATCTATCGCAGCGGGTGCTGCATCAGGTACCGGTCGGAGGCGGTGAACTCGTTGTTGTGTCGCGCGACCTCCCGCAAGGGCGTCTTACTGTTGGTCCTGGGGCCGAAACTTTCCTCGCGGAGGAGAACGGAGACGGACCCCGTGATCGCAACTTGAAGCTTGTCGACAGGCGCGGCGCTGTGCTCAGCACAATCATGACGAATCGTAACACCATCGGCACGCAGGTGACGCGCGACAGCCGCAGTATCATCGCGCTGGAGCGGAACATTGTCGCGCCGACGCGAATCATGCCGACCGCGGGCGGCGCATATCGAAACGTGACTGCGCCGGTCACATACGACTGGGTGATGGGCTGGAGCGCGGATGGCACGACGCTGTACACGTGGACGGAGGACAATGGAGCGGCCGTGCTGGCCGCGGTGCCGGTAAGTGGGGGTGCACCAAGAACGTTCCCTCAGACCAGGGAACGGGGCGCGGAAGGCGCTAATAGCCGGTTCCTTTTCGAAGCGACGAGGCGCGACGGCACAAAGCCACGCGTACTCACAGCGATCGATTTGCGCGACGGTAAGCGTCATACGATCTCAGAGTCATTACCCGGTCACAGCATGATCTTTCCGTATGGCCCAGGCGGTACGTGGGGCGCGCACGAGGAGTTGTATTTCTTCGAGCGCCACGGAGACCGGCTGGACGTCAAGGCGTGGCGGGGGCCTGGCGACGTTCGGACCTTGCGCTCGCTCCCCGCGTCTCTGCTCGGGCGCACGAATGTCGCCGTGCACGGCGAGCGCGTGGTCTGGCAGGAGGAGCGCGACGACAATCTCGATCTCATGATTGCCGCAAGCTCCAGCGCAGAGCCACGTCGCCTGCTTACGATGCCCACGATAGGGGGCACGAACGAGATATCGTTTTCGAACGACGGGAGGTTGCTCGTCGTGCATTACACGCGCGGGCCCGGCTCGCCGGACCTGATGGCGTTCGTTGATCCATCGGGCTCCGCTCCACCGAGAATTGTTGACACTGGTCTCACCTACTGGTACTGGCCGCGCTGGCTGCCGGACAACAGCGGTGTGCTCGTAGTCGGCGGCGGCGCGGGCGCGGAAGCTCACGTTGCGCGCATCTCTGTTGCAGAAGGCACGCAACCGGTGAACATCACACGGAGCGACCCGGCGTCGAAATGGGGGTTCGAAGTGTCGCCGGATGGACGGTTCATCGCGTATCCGGGGGAGATATCAAAGGGGAGTTCCGTGTGGCGAATTGATGTTGGGGGCGGGACTAGATAGTCGCGCCATCATCACAAGATTATAAGAATTAACGGTGAACCCTTCGAGCGCTTTGGCCGCAGAGTACTCCGAGACGGCCCGGGCCTACGCTCACCACTGGGCGCCTGTAATTCACCCCATGGCGCTCCCCCTTCTGAGCGCGATGCCCCTCGCAGGCGCACCGCGGATCCTCGACGTCGGTAGCGGCACCGGCGCCTTGTGGCCGCCGATCCGGCGGGTGGCACCGCTGGCGCAGTTATGGGGCGTCGATCGCGCCATAGGGATGTTGCTCGCCGGCGACACTCATTTGCAGCGGCGCGTGGCGGTCATGGATGCCCGGAATCTCGGATTTCGAGCCGGCGGGTTTGATGTGGCGCTTCTCTTGTTTGTGCTCTTTCACATTCCTGAGCCCGTCGCGGCGCTTCGCGAGATTCGCGCTACACTCCGACCCGGCGGCAGCCTTGGCGCTGTGGTCTGGGGCACCGATCCGGGGCTGCCCGGGGGCGCAATCTGGGCCGCCGAGTTAGACCATGCTCAGGCTGCCCCTGATCCGCGGGACCCTTCGGTTGTGCGTCACGTCTTGATGGACACTCCTGGTAAGCTCGCTGCGCTGCTCGAGTCGGCCGGATTCGAAGTGGACCGTGTCTGGAGCCAGTGCTGCGTTCACCAATGGACCGTTGAAGCGCTCCTCGCGACGCAAGCTCACTGTGGGCTTCCTTCCCGACGGCTCAAGAGTTTGGGAGTGGACGCCCGGCACGATTGCATGAATCGTGTTCGTGCACGCCTCATGACGCTCACCAAAGCTGACCTTCAGTATCGTGTAGAGCTGGTCTACGGAATTGCGCAGCGGGCAGCGTGACCACTGATGAATTCAGGGCCGCTTCCCTGATCCCCGCGGATATGGTCTCCCTGCGGCCACTCGAACGGCGCGAATTCGTGCAGATCTGCGCAGGTTCCCTAGTGCTCGCTGCGGTGGGCTGTGGCCGAGCTGAGGATAACGCATCCGTCCCCAGAGCAAAGGTTACCGTGCTCTACATCGGCGATGAGCGAATTTTCTTTCAGGATCACTGGGGGATGGAGGCGACGTATCTCATGTTCCTCCCTCTTGCGACTCCTGGAGGTGATAAAGACGGCAAGCTGCGGCCAGTGCTGGCTGAACGGTGGGAGCATTCCGAGAATTACAGGGAGTGGACTTTTTCCCTGCGCAAGGACGTGAAGTGGCATGACGGAGCGCGGGTTACCGCTCGTGACGTCAAGTTCACGATGGATTTACGGAACCATCCGGCTCTCCTGGGAACGCGGGCAGAGCGCTATTCAGTTGAAGTTGTCGATGATTTCAAATTTACAGTCAATTACGAAGAGCCCACTGACGGGCCTGACAGATGGAGTGTGTACTACCCGGAGCACTTGCTGGGTCATCTCGATCCGAGGGAGTTCTGGACGTGGGATTTCTGGGCACACCCGGTCGGGAATGGACCTTACCGATATGTCCGGCACGTTCCGAAGACGATGGTCGAGGTAGCAGCTAATCCAGACTACTACCGCGGCAAGCCAAGGATTGAGACGGTCGTCCTTAAATTCGCCCAGGCGAGCTCTGTCACGGAGCTGTTGAGCGGCAACGTCGACGCTCTCACGTATGCCAGCAGGGATGTCCTTCTCAACCTCGCGGGCGATGATCGCTTCAGGTCATATCACTGGTGGGGCGACTGGATTGACGCGGTATACTGGAACCACCGGAATCCGCTGTTTCGTCACCCCCGAATCCGTCGAGCCATGACCATGGCGATCAACAGACGGGAGCTTGCTGAAGTTTTGAACTACCCTGCGGGCGTTCCCATTACGGATGCGATCACGACCTCCGACCAGTCTCGCAAGCGACTTTATCCGGAGCCGTTACCCTATGATCCTGAGAGGGCTCGCGAACTGCTGGAAGAAGAAGGATGGCAGGCTGATGCAGCGGGGCCAAGAAAACGAGATGGAAAGGAGTTTCGTTTTACAGCGATAACCGCAAGTGAGACCGAGAACATAGCCACCTACGTTCAGGATCAGTTTCGAAGGACAGGAATCAGGATGGAACTCCAGGTTGTGGACACCAGTGTTGTCCGCCAGCGCCTGAAATCGGGTGAGTTTGACGCGGTAATTCATCGCTTCAGCAACTCGACCACGCAGCCCAACTTCGGCCACGTGAGAATCCTGGGTGAGAGCTCTCCGCTCGGTTACACCAACCCTGAGATGATCCGGCTGCTCAATCGCGCGAAAGACGCCATCGATCCCGATGACAGGGACAGGATTTACGAGGAGATCATGCCGATCTTCATGGCGGACATGCCTGTCACATTTCTCCTTCCGCAGGTCCAGACTCACATCGCCCACCGACGGATCAAAGGCCTCGAGAGCGTGTATCGGGCCGACCCTGTCTGGTTCATGGAGGACCTGTGGATCGACGATGAGGACTAAATGATCCGGCTTCGGGGACACTTGGTTTTTTCGGAAAGGAGGTCCCCGACTCGAAAGACAGGACCAGGCGGGATAGCAGGAGTGCACCGACGGCGGCCGCCATGCTCGTTGCCCGGCATGTGCACCAACGTCGCACATGGGAGAGTCAAGGGGATGAGCCCTCCGTTCAAAGCCAATGCCATTTGGGGCGTGGAGCACCTATGGATCGAGGATGAGTAGTGAAGAACCGCGTTAAATGTGCTGTGTTGCTGCCACCGCTGCTCCTCGCGATGGCATGTAACATTGCCGTGCGCTCGTCTCACCGCGCGCTGCCGGCGCAGGGTGGAGAGACGGCCTTCGACCCCGCGCGGCTGGCGAGGATAAGCGCAAAGATGAGCCATTTCGTCGAGCAGGGCACTATTGCAGGCGCCGTAACACTGCTGTCGCGCGGCGGCCGTATCGTCAGCGTCAACGCGGTGGGGTATCAGGATGTGGATCTGAAGATTCCGATGGATGTGCGCAGCATATTCCAGGTCCGGTCCATGACCAAGACAGTCACGGCTACCGGGATCATGATCCTGCTGGAGGAAGGGCGCCTGTTACTCACTGACCCCGTTGAGAAGTATGTGCGGGAATTCCGCGACCCTGTGGTTGCGCTTGTGCGTGACGGCGAACAGGTCGTCAGCACGAGGAAGGCCGCCCGGCCGATGACGATCTACCATCTGCTGACACACACCGCCGGTACCTCCAGTGGAGCAGTCGGAGAACGGCAGGTAACGCTTGCGCGAGCAGTTGCCGCGCGTTCGAAACTGCCGCTCGAATTCGACCCCGGAGACGGTTTTCGTTACAGCGATACGGGCTACGAGGTTCTTGGGCGCATTATCGAGGTTGTGTCAGGCCAGCCGTTTGAGGATTTCATTGCAGAGCGCATCCTCCGTCCGCTCCGCATGCACGACAGCTTCTTTTTCCCGCCACCGGAGAAGTGCAATCGGATCGCCTCGCATTACGAACGTACCGACCGGGGGCTGAGTCGGTATCGAGGATATCTCAATCCGCAATGGAATCACATTGGGGGTTGTCGCGCGTACGCGGACTCCGTGCCGCATGCCGGCCCGTCCTGGGGACTGTTCTCGACCGCGCATGACATGGCGGCTTTTTATCAGATGATGTTAAACGGAGGCAGCTACGAGGGCGTCCGCGTCATCTCGCCCGCGTCCGTCCAGGCGATGACCACACCGCACACGGGCGAACGCGTTGGCGGACC
>JAYUWU010000085.1:0-2027 GCA_043753365.1 Gemmatimonadaceae bacterium
TTTCGACAAACCGCTTGTAGTACTCATCGAAGGTTCGTTCGACTGCAGCTCTCGGCAGGTGGTCGAGCTCGTCGCACGGGGATAGCGCCGTAGTTGTGGAGGTTGCATCGAAATCTCCCAGTTCCACTGAACCCGGCAGGTAGTCGATCTTGTGATGCGCCATGGTCTGACGCAGCGACGACACGATCGCGCTACGAAGCTCGTCGCGGCTGATACGAAACCGCGCGGCCGACTCTGTCTCCCCGAGAATGACCGCCGCGTCGATGGCGTCTTTCAATCCCTTCAGCGCGAAGAAGTCGTCCCAGTACGAGTGCATCGCTTTCGCCGAGTAGCCTTCGTGACTGATCGACTCCGGCACCAAACCGTAAAAGGGGCCGGGCTCAGCCAGGTTCCCGGCACTCCCCGCAATGAGCCGGTTCCGCCAGGGCGCGGTCCTGCGCTCGGCGCGGATAGAATCGATGTACGACACCGTCTTCTCGATCGACGGCCACATCTTCTTCAGCAGTTCGCCGTCACCGGTGAAGCGGTAGTACTCCATGACGAGATAGAGAAACTGCCCATGACTGTCGTGCTCAGGCGTGGCGTCTGCGCCTCGCACGTCGACGCAGCAGGGGATCTTTCCATTCGGATACTGGAATCGTGCATACCATTCGAGAAAGGGACGGACCTCGTCTGCTCGACCGAGCCTCAGGAGTGCAGCCGACGTTAGAGATCCGTCGCGAATCCACGACCTGGTGTAGGAGCGCGACCCGGGCTGAATCTTCGGGCCGTCCTTGTTGATGAGGATGTAAGCCAGATTCGAGCGAAGTAGACGGATGAGCCGGTCGGCAGGGGGCGGAAGCGTGATCGAAAAGGCGTCCAGCCTCTCCTCCCACTCTCGCGCGACCGAGCTCGCGCAATCGCTCCTGCCGTTCATATTGCGGGGGCAGAGGGCGAGTAGCTGATCGATGAACTCGCGCACTGCGGACTGAGTCTGGTCCTGTGGAAGCTCGATCCACTTCTCGTGAAATGGGATCGCCAGCACGACCTCACGCGACTGACCTGCCGGGATATCGAGTCGGTAGCGGAGGGCTGCGGACGCTGCACCAAAACGATCCTCCACGCTTTGTCCTGCCGGCACTTCGCCGCGAACCAGGAACTCCGTGATGTCTCCCCCTCCGAATGTTGACGCACCGAACGCGTCGGGCCGGGTCAGCGGGATGATCGTTTTCTCGCCATTGACCGTAATGCGCCCGTTCCGGTAATCGATCTCGCGAATCTCGGCGACTCCGCCCTGCACGTTGAGAAACTGCTCGGGCGGGTTCACCTGAAAAGGCCGGACAGCGAGGAACAGATCAGCCTTCTGCGCTCGACTGGTCGGGTTCTTCACCTGATACCGGGCGAAGAGAATCGAAGAGCCGGCAGGTCCCTGAGCGAACGCCGTCACCTTCATTCCGAGCGACGGCTGGGTCGTTTTCCATTCGACCGTCGGGATCGGAAGATAGTCTTTCTCGAGACTCTGTGTTGTCTTGACCTGGCTCCAGTCGATCAGCCTTCTTCGCCCCGCAACCTCGACAGAAAGAAAGGGCTCGATCGAGAAACTTCCCTGGTCGACCTCGAGCATCCCTTCCTCATTGATCAGTGCTTCCGATTCGTCGCCCGCTGCACCGATCACGGTCCAGTAGCTCTGGATGTTCGAGAGGTATTTCGGATATCGCCCATTGGGCTTCGTCGGAACCGAGTCTGCGGCAATCTTCCGGAAGAACGCATTCCGTGTGGCACCTACCTCCAACCCCTCAACGCCCACCTCGCGAATCGTAAAACCTCGACTGCCCGCACCTTTCTCGAGCTTGATGCGGAGATATCTGGTCTCCGTTTCGGGAAGGAACAGCCAATCGCGCCCTCCGTTTCCCCCCTCCGTGCGCCACACCTTTTCCCACTTCGTTCCGTCATCGGAGGTCAGGGCTTCGTAATGCGTGGCGTAGGCGTTCGGACCCCAATCGATCGTCAGCGCACCGAGCTCGCGTGCGGAACCGAAATCGATATCG
>JAYUWU010000086.1:0-2025 GCA_043753365.1 Gemmatimonadaceae bacterium
TACTGTGATTCGAGATGAATCGCACGGGATCTATCGCCTCGCGGGTCGCGCCGGCGGTGACAAGCACTTTCTTTCCAGAAAGTTGGCCCGTTCCTTCGAGCAGCCTGCCGATGTGAGCCAGAATCGTCTCAGGCTCCGGCATTCGGCCGGGACCAGATCCCTCGCCCGCTGCCAGCGGCCCTTCTTCGGGATCGATGACCGAATACCCGAGCTCGCGGATGTGCTCGACGTTGCGTTGCGTCTGGGAATTCGCCCACATCCGGTCATTCATCGCTGGCACCAGCAGCACCGGCGAAACGTTCGCAAGGAGGCACGCCGTGAGCAGATCGTCAGCGTGGCCATGCGCGACACGCGCCATAAAATCAGCGGTGGCAGGCGCGACGACGAAGAGACTCGCTTCGCGGGCCAGCTTGATGTGGTCGAGCGCGTTACCCGCGCCGAATATTTCTGAATAGCTGCGTCGGCCGGTGACAGCTTCGAACGTGATGGCGCCGACGAACTCGAGCGCGGACCGGGTCATCACCACGTCGACCAATGCGCCAGCCTGCGTAAGCAGTCTGGCGAGCATCACCGATTTGTAGCTTGCGATTCCCCCCGTAACGCCGAGGAGAACGCGGCGGCCCTCATATGGCCGCACGGGACCTACTCGGCGCGACGGCGCGGAACGACGCGATACTGGATCTCGCCTTCCGTGAGATCCTCGAGCGCGCGGGTGGTGAGCTTCTTCTCACCGGGGGCTGAGCGGTCGCGTGGAAACTCGTTGAGCACGCGGGCGAACTTCGCGGCTACGAGAACTCCGAGGTATTTGTTGGTCGCGTGTCTGGCGACGTCGTTCGGTATGAAAACCTGCATCGTTCAAGCGCTCCTTTTCATTTTATCGAGCTCGCTCTCGAGCCCCGCGACTAGAGCGCTGACGCGCTCCCGGTAACCGTACACGTTCTCGAGCTTCAGTTCTTCTGCGTCGATGATACCCGAAATCGACTTGATGGCGTCCTCAAGATCGTCATTCACAACAAGATAACCATAAATGTCCACCGACCGAAGCTCCGCGAGCGCACTTTCGAGCCGGCGGGCAAGCGATTCACTGCTTTCGGACCCCCTTCCTGCCAGCCGGCTGAGCATTGACGCCGCATCCGGGGGTAGAATGAAGACGAGGACGGTTTGCGGATACGCCAGCCGGAATTGCCGGGCACCCTGTACGTCGATGTCCATTATGACGTGCCGGCCCGAGCTGAGAACGCGGTCTACCTCCCGCCTGAGTGTCCCGTAAGAGTTCCCATGAACCTCAGCGGACTCGGCAAATTCGCCGTTCGTGACCGATTCCTCGAATGTCTCGGGCGTGACGAAATAATACGCCTTTCCATCGACCTCCCCCTGGCGGGCCGGCCGGGTCGTGCAGGAAACTGAATATCCAACATCGGGGCGGCGGCGCAGAAGCTCGTGCGCAATCGTCGTCTTGCCGCCGCCCGAGGGCGACGACAGGATGACTGGAAAGGGGCTCACTCTATGTTCTCGACCTGCTCGCGAATTCGTTCGAGCTCTTCCTTGATGAGCACTACGCATGCGAGAATCGCCGCATCGCTTGCCTTGCTTCCGGTCGTGTTCGCTTCGCGCACCATCTCCTGGAGGAGGAAGCCGAGCCTCTTTCCGACCGCATCATCGCCCGGAGCGGTAACAGTCTGGCGAAAGGCGCTCACATGAGCGTCAAATCGGTCGAGTTCCTCGGAGATGTCGAGCTTGTCGGCAAGAATTGCGATCTCCTGCGCCAGACGCTGCGGGTCAGCGGTAGTCCCCGCGGCGAGCTCTTTCACTGAGCGCTTGAGCCTGGCAACCTGTTCGGTCATCCGGATGGGTGCCCGCTCGCGGATTGTCCCGACGGCATCATCGACAAGCTGGATGCGCTCGAGGAGGAATCCAGCGAGGCGCCCCCCTTCCTCGCGCCGCATCTCGCGAAGTGCAGCCGATGCCCTGTCAACAACCGCAACAAGCTCGTGAACGGAGCCGGCGTCAGGCTCGTCTGACTGC
>JAYUWU010000087.1:0-2024 GCA_043753365.1 Gemmatimonadaceae bacterium
TGATTACGCGGCTGGCTCTCACGTCGGTGGCGTCGTGACGTATCGGGATAGAACCGTCACGGGGACCCGGACTACAGATGAGATGCGGCGCACAATGGCGCACGAGTTGGTGCACGTGATTCAGGCAGACTTCTCATTCAACACCTGGGGTGGCCCGCTCGAGTTGTCGTTCATGAGGCGGAGCGAGGTCTCACGGGCCGTGCATAAATATTTCGACCTTGGACTCGATGTCCCGCTTGCATCGCTGGTCAACTCGATGATCCCGTATTCAAGTCGGCCGTGGGAGAGGGAAGCTGTGTCGCTTGCGCCCCGGCGCTAGTAGTTTGTCGGGCGCGATGTTTTGGTGGGACAGCTATGGACGGGCGAGAGCGCGACTAGCAGCGAGCAACGGCTATTGGTTTTTCTTCATGACGATGTACGTCGTGTACTGATACGGCATCGTTGGCGTTCCAACCACGTCAGCAGTCTTGTATCCGTTCGCTGTGGCGCGGAGGAGCACAGGTTGATGAGGCAGGCCCTGAAAAGCGTAGCCAATGTCAGCGCCGTAATCCCAGAATCCGCATTTTGTCTGCACGAACGATTCACCCTTCCGGGGACCATCCATCACCTCCACGCGCGCGCCCACGATGCACGCCTCCGATGCGTCGATGACGAAACCTGCTACCGCGAGGTACCCCGATCCGTTACCCGGTGATGGTTGCGTCCACGTTACCGGCTCGGGCGGGGGTGCTGCCGGATCGCTGGCGCCATCGCATCCGGTGACGAGCATGGCGAGCACGAGCGCAGGGGTGAGACCGATCCGTATCATGAGATTCTCCAGTGCCTGATCGAATGAGCTCTGACTTTCACTATCGAGTGGGCGCACCCTCTCCGCGCACGCCATGCGCGCGAAGAGGTTTTGTTCTCGTCGTCCGGCAGATGGATCCGGGCCACTAAAACGGGCAATTTCCCGGGTTCGGCTTGTCGATACGAAGCGCGGCCCCCGGCGGCGCGAAGTACGTCACCACGTTAGTTGCAGGTGACCCCGACTCGTTCCTCGCGATATGTGCGTGATCGCCAATGTCGACATAGCCCTGGCCAACTGTTCGAACTATCGGCGCGCAACTCGGGTCGTCGGATTCATAGAACGTCATCGTGCCCGAGACTACTTGAATGAAAACAGGACCCGGGTGACCGTGCCAGCCGCTGTGGCTGCCCGCCGGGAAGTTGATGTTCTGGACAGCGATGTCGAAGGCCGGCTTCGACTTCAGCTCCATGTGCCAGTCACCGGTTATTCGCTTGACCTTCAAAACCGGATCGTTCGGGTCCGAAAATGTCGCGCGACCAAGAAGCGTCGACGAGGATCCCGAGCCCGCAGTATACACGGGGGCGGCATCGGACACATCGAGTTTTCCCGGCGCGACCACGTCATTGGTTTCCTTACAGCCTATGGTCGCGCTGGCTCCGATTGCGAGGAGGAACGCGGTTGAGAGTCGAGCTGGCGATTTCATAAGCACTCCGTGATGGCGAGGGTCAGGAGCAGTCGGCACCATTTTCGATGGTCCGCATTACTCCGGTTGCCTCTAATACGACAATCGCCCCTCGACTCACTCATCGATGGGCCGGTCGTGGCGAAATCCACGGTCACGCCTACATTAGATGCCGGATCCCAAAGAGGGGTGTATCGGCATGCACGGGCCGGGGCAAGAAGTAGTGACTCGTCTACTGCATGACCTCAGAGCAGGGAATCGGGATGCGCTGTCCGAGCTGCTGCCGATCGTGTATCGCGAGCTGCACCAGATTGCTGCACGTCACCGGCGCCAGTGGGTCGGCGACGAGTCACTCAACACGACAGCGCTCCTTCATGAGGCCTACCTCCGCCTCGTGGACCATTCCGCTCCGCAGTGGCAGAGCCAGCCTCATTTCCTGGCGGTAGCTTCGACTGCCATGCGGCAGATACTCCTCGATTACGCCAAGCGAAAGCAGACAGCCAAGCGAGGCGGCGCATTTCGACACGTTCCGCTTTTCGAGATCGATGCAGCGTT
>JAYUWU010000088.1:0-4945 GCA_043753365.1 Gemmatimonadaceae bacterium
CCACCACGAGGATCGCCGCCAGCACGGGCATCGGAATCAGCGCCGCCCATTTCCCGAACGCGAGTGTGATCACGAGAAGTGTCAGCGCGTGAATCATCCCGGCCACTGGTGTGCGCCCGCCGTTCTTTACGTTGGTGGCTGTCCGCGCGATCGCCCCTGTGGTGGTAACCAGTTTCGGGACGAACAGTGTGGCCCCTTGCACGCAGATTCTGTTTTTTACGCCACCCGAATTGACAACTAAAGGGAGCCCCGCGCCACCGCGCTATCGCACCCCGATGATTTTAACCTCTTTCTGTGGAGTCTCCGGGAAGGGGCTCGAATTCCGCCCCGCCGCTCCCCGCCGCACCGAACTTCGGTGATACCATTCCGCCAGACTTGGTATACGGCGGATCGTCTGCCCCGCGCGCGCCACCTTGTGATGCGCTCGCGTCGGCATGACGGTATTTCGAAGGGTTGTTGTCAAACTCCGTCTTGCAGGCAACTGAACAGAAGTAGTAGTCACGCCCCTCGAAGTTGGACGTGCCCGCAGCATCGTTCGGGTCAACCGACATTCCGCACACTGGATCGATTACTTTCTGCATCGAAACTCCCTTTTTAGACAGGTAAATTTGAAGCAAGCACTGCGCCACCATCCCCGATACTATTGCGGTATCGCGTATCACACTTCACTATGTAGCTCCGCCCTCTGTTTCCGCGGGTAACCGACCGATTCAGTGGTGGGGAGGCTCACAGTTGACGTCCGGTATGTCCTCGAAGTCGCGGGAGACTCTGCCTCCTTCACCAATAGCGGGCAGGTACATCGTCGAGCGCGTGCTCGGACGCGGTGGAATGGCGACGGTGTACCTGTGCACCGACAACAAGACCGCCACCAAAGTCGCGGTCAAGGTGCTGCGAGAAGAGGTGGGAAGCGCAGTGATCGTCGAGCGGTTCCTGCGAGAAATCGAGTTCGCCTCGGAGCTCGACCACCCCCGCATCCCGAAAGTTCTCGATACCGGCGTGCTTGGCTCTCTTCCCTTCTACGTCATGACCTACGTCGAAGGAGAATCGCTGCGCGAGCGACTCGACCGCGTAAAGCAGCTTCCCGTAGACGAGGCCGTGCGGATCACGAGCGCCGTGATCGAGCCGATGACATACGCGCACCGCGTCGGGCTCGTGCATCGCGACATCAAACCCGGCAACATCCTCGTTGGCGACGAGTCAGTGTACGTTCTCGATTTCGGCATCGCGCGAGCGATCATCGCCTCGGCTGAAGAGCGCCTTACGTCGACCGGCGTCGCGGTGGGAACGCCAGCATACATGAGTCCCGAGCAGGCGCTAGCCGACGGTGATCTCGACGCGCGAAGCGACATCTACTCGCTGGCATGCGTGACGTATGAAATGATTGCCGGAATCCCTCCGTTCGTCGGCGCAACGCCCCAGGCAGTCATGGCACGAAGGTTTGGCTCTCCGCCACCGCCGCTCAACGAAACTCGCGAGGGTGTTCCGCAGCATGTCGAGACAGCCGTGTCAAAAGCCTTGTGCAGAGCGCCGGCTGATCGCTGGCAGACGGCCAGGGAATTCGGTGACGCCCTGCAGACTCCCACCGCCACGCAGGGTGACAACAGGGTACAGCAGGCAGTCGGTGATCGCAGAAAAAAGTATGGTCGCATCATCGCCGCGATCGTTGCAATTGCGCTCGCCGGCGTCGCACTCTTTGCCGTCATCCTCGGGCAGGCCGATCCCATTACGCGCGCGCAGCGCGCCGTCGCCGACTGGGATTTCGATCGCGCCGAGCAGGAGCTCACGCAAGCGGCAAAGGACGATAACCCTGAAGCGCACCTCTGGCTCGCGCAGGTCCTTCTCGCGAAAGACGCCCTGCCGACGGAATGGACAGCGCACGCGCTAAGCGCCGCCGACGCGAAGGCAACGCTTGCGAAAGACGACTCTCTCTTTGCCGAAGCTCTCGTAGCGCACACTAATCAGGCCAGAGCAGGCTGTGGCCGGTGGGAGGCGCTCGCGACCTCGAACAGTGAGGAATTCAGGACTGTTCTTGCCACCCTAGCATATGCCGACTGTCTTCGCCTTGATAAGACCGTAATCAATGACGCATCGAGCGCATCCGGCTATCGCTTCAGATCCAGTCACGACAAGGCGGCAAAGCTCTACGAGGGTTTGATCGCGCGCAATTCGTCGAACCCGAACGCGTACGCTGCAATCATTCCGCGACTCCTGGAAATCCTCCCGACGGAGAAGAACAACGCGCTCCGCATCGGTAACTCCCTCGCTGACGAGCCCGAAATATTTGTGTCCTTTCCTTCTCTCGCATCGGACACACTGGCATACGTTCCTTATAGGATCGGACGGCAACGCGGCCCGCTGAGAGCCGAGGACCCCCGAAGCTTCGATCGCGCGATAGCAAGAAATCTGGCGAGTCTGCGCGCCCACGGGCTCGCGTGGGTCGCCGCCGCCGGTAACGATGCACGCGCGCACGAGATGCTCGGGCTAGTACTCGAGAGCACCGGCATTCTCGAGGGGGATGACAACTCGGCGCGCGCGCATGTCGCGCACGCTCGTCGCATCGCATCACGCTCGGAGTCGAGCGCAGACTCCTATATGCGGGATCTGCGACTTGCGATCTCCGATATCAGGCTGAGGTTGAAGCTCAGTCAGTTCGACGCTGCGGGAGCACTCGCCGACTCGGTTCTCAACTGGAAGCCTGCGCAGCTTGACGACAGCGCCGCACGCGTCGCTGACGACATGCTCAGCGGTGTTGCCGCGCTCACCGGTCGCCCCTCACGAATCCACGCGATCAACAGGAAGTACTCGGCCGAGTATCCGGTAGAGTTGTCGTCTGGGGAGGAGGGCAAGCTTCCACCTGAGGTCGGCACAGACGCCAACGCGCTGCTCACCTACGGTCTGTTCGGCGGACCCGCGGACAGCATCGCCACGATAGCGGACCGCCTTTCGCTGAAACTCGCCGCCCTTTACCCGAAAGCCGACTTCGAGGTCATCCGGTCCGGCGTGCTCCGTCGCCCACTCGCGCTTGCAACACCCGCGATCGGACCGGAAAGACTTGGTTCACTTGGAGCGGCATCTGACCACTTCGACAACGCTGTGCGCGGGCTCCACGCTGGCAACATGAGAATGGCGCGGGCCTACGTGGACTCACTTACATCGCTGCGCTCCGAGAACGCACCAGGTGAGATTACAATGGATGCGGTCCTCCAGCATGCCTGGCTCCTGACCGCCGTTGGTGATGACAATGGCGCGATGACCCTCCTCGACAACGCTTTCCGCGGCATTTCGAAGATGCCGGCAAACACCGTGGAGGAGGCTCCGGTTGCCGCGTCTCTTGTGCGATCCATGATCCTGAGAGCACAATTGGCGGTTAAGCACGGCGACACGAATAAGGCGGCTGAATGGTCGCGCGCTGCCCAGGCACTTTGGGGGCGCGGCGACCCGTCAGTGAGATCGCAACTCGCAGCAGCGGCACGGCAGTGAGCGTATCACACAGGGAATGATCGATACCACGATGTTAAAATTCTTCGGAGGCAACATGACGCAGAACAGCGGCAGCGCAATGAGCAGGTCAATGATGGTTACGTCGCTTGTCACGGCTCTCGTCATTGCACTGACTGGCTGTCCGGGCGACAAGCCGGTTCCCGACCCTGGTCAGGATCCCGCCGCCGTATCCGGGCTCGGCGGATATCCCGGACAGAATGCCGATTCGACACGCGCCTACCTCGCATCCCTGAATTTTGCCGTGACCGACAGCGCGTTCGAGGGTTACATCACGTGCGACGAACCGGCGAAGTGCGATGGCGCTGATTCCGTCAGAGTCAGCATCGTAGCGGAGTCGCGCGCTCATCAGGCACCGATGCGGTCAGCGCTCGACAGCGCAGCGGGATACATCGTCGCGAGAATCACGAATCTGGACCAGCGGCCGTTCGGCCTTCTCGGCATTCCGGCGAATGAGACCGCTTACCTTTGGGTCGGCCCGATGCCGTCGGGCGAAAACAGGATCGCCGTCTTTACGATCGATCCCGCAACGGGCTCGTCTGCACTGAGATCGGTCGCGAGCGACGCAGGCTATTGCGCGGACACTGCCCCGAATCGGACGATCCCCGCGGTCCACGTGAACGCGATGGAAGAGTGTGCTGAAAACTCGCTTTACGACGCGCCCGCCAGAACGGCTTCCAGCGTGATGCTGGCCGCTACGACAGCCAGCTCGGTGACGTCTGCCGCAGCGGCGATGGCATTCTCGGGGATCCGCGGCCTCTGGTTCAGCTGCTCCCTCGGCTGCTGTGAGGCACGCGGGTTCCAGACATAGACTCAGGCTCAGCCAGGCGGATTTTCGGCGGTAAGCGGATCGATCATTCTCCCGACGGGCGTGATGGCGTTCGCCGGGAATTCGCCGCGCATCGCATGCTCGCGAAGAGTGTCCGCGTCCGGCGCGATGTAGACGCACGTGATCCTGTTGTCGCTGATGAAACTGTGGACCCACTGAATGTCGTGGCCTTCCCGGTTGAGTTGGCTTATGACTCCGTTTGATTTAGTCGCGATCCCCTGCAGCTGCTCGGCTGTCAGCTCATGCGCGCCCGGGATTTCACGTTGAATGAGGAACTTCGGCATCACAACCTCCATAAATGGTCTGGATCAGCAAACACACCCCAACTTGAAGCCCTGTCGTCGCGAAGGCAAGGCAACGCGTCCAGTCCTGCCATTACGCGTTTGAGCCCCCTAAGCAATGTTATACTGATGACTGCGGGCCAAAAGAAATCCCCTTACCTGCACCGGAGCATTTTCTGGCTGACCTGATCGCAACGCTGCGCGGCGCCCTCGGGGAGTCGTACACTTTCGATCGCGAGCTCCACGGCGGTGGCATGAGCCGGGTGTTCGTTGCACACGACATCTCGCTCGGCCGGATGGTGGCGATCAAGGTCTTCTCGCCGGAGATCGCGGCCGA
>JAYUWU010000089.1:0-4936 GCA_043753365.1 Gemmatimonadaceae bacterium
GATCAGGGTCGAAACGATCAGGCGCTTCGAACGCTTCGGGCATCCGGTGACTCTCAGCAACACACAGCCTGACGTGCCAGCCCTCCGGAATGGTCAAGCCGTTCCAGTCGATTTGCCTGCTGGCGCGCCTGATGATGAACTCGCTCTGCCTCAGCCTGAGCGTTTCTCTTACGATGCGGTCGGCAAGTCCACCGGTCTCGCCGGCTTCCGGATTCGATGCGCATTCGGCGCGCAAGGTCACATGCCAGTGCGGATTCTCCCCGAGCAGTGCGAGCATCCAGATCATCAGGCCACTCGTATCAACCCGCGCTGTGTGAAGCGCATACGCGAAAGTCCCCATCATAGCATCGCTGCTCAATGCCTGCGGGTGCACCATTGCGAGTTCTGAAAGGAACGAGCCAGGCAGATCCTGACGTGTCGAGAGCGCGCGCATTTCGCCAATGATCTCGACTATTCCCTGGCGCGCCTGCGCTTTCCCGGTCCTGGCAAGGCGGCGATAGTCAGCCGTTCGGTAGAGATCGCGGAATCGATTCAAATCGTCGCCGCGACGGAGGCCGAGGAAACAGCGCATCATCACGTGGAGCATCATCTCGTCAACCACCACTCGGCATTTGCTAGCGTCACCTGCAATCACTCCGATCGCGATGCGCGCTTCGGCGGTCACGTCGTCGGAACAGTGTTCCACAACGGCACGGCTGATTGCCGACCGCAGCATTGCAGCGGTATCGAGATGTTCGCTATCTCTCAGGTAACGGACGAATCCACCGGGTACGATCGTGTTGTATGGCGCAGCCGGACTGCTCAGATCCGCCGCGTGCAGCTGCAGGAATTCGCCGATGCGCTCGAGCCCCACGATGGCCACTGCGGGTCTGGAAAGATGCCTGAACTTGAAGACCGGTCCCCAACGGGCCGCACTCCTGCTGAAGTATTGAGGGTCGCGCCACGGTCCCATCGGAAAAAACGCCAGTGATCCCGGAGGTAAGCGGCGATCAGCACCGAATCCCGGCCTGCGCTGAACTAGCTCGTAGACGATCAAACCGGCGGCAATCAATGCGGCAGGACGCAGGAGCATCGGTACAAAGGCAAACGCTGCGAGAATACCGATGGCGTACGCCGCGAGTGCAACGGGCAGCAGTGGCTGAATCGGCGGGAATGCCCTGAATCGCCGTCGGAGACCGGGGTCGAATGCCACCCTTGAGAGGGGCAGCGCCACCAGGGCAAGGAGGAGTACTTCAACCACGCGCTCGCTAATTGGAAATGGCAAGGGGTGAACTTGCGACCAGCCCCTTGTTTGCGCCATATCCGCGAACTGTCATTCGGGATCGACCCACGCTGGAACGTCGAGCCGGCCGTGACTCGCGCACTTTTCCTTGCTATATTGAGGCATCCATCGAAGGGAGCCAGGATGATAGATAGCGGCATTTGTTGCTGCGAATGCGACGGCACACCCTGCTGTTGCGGCTGCTGTGACTAAGGCAGGGCATTCGAAAAAGGGCCGACTTTCCACGAGTCGGCCCTTTTTCGTTTCTGCGCGTCGAGGCTGGCTACTGGATCGTCAGCGTGTACGGTCCTGTTGCGGATGTCGGCACGGAGCGGGCGAATATTGCGTAGTAGTCGGTTTGCGTTACGGCGAAAGTGATACGCGAACTCCGGGTCGACCCGTCGATGTTGTCGTTCTCCGCCACAACGACTCCGTCGAGTCGCACGAGCTGCAGGAACGAATCAAGCGTGCCCGAGGTCATGTTTATCGTGACCGACTGGCCGGCATTGAGAAAAATGAAGTAGGCGTCAGAATAAATCGGCGTTGCACCCGTGTTAGCCAGGTTGCAGTCAGTCGCGGCGATGTTCTGCGCTGTCGTAATGCCCCTCACGGCAAAGACGTTCTCGCAATTGATCACCTCGCTCGACGTGGCCGCGGACGAGATTGTGTAGTCGCCAGTTGCGCCAGGCAGGAAGGTACCCGGACCGAGCAGATAATTGCCGGCCGGAAGGATCGCCTTGATTCCGGAGTTCGTCCCCGTATCGAATTCATCGTCGTTCTCGGCGATCGTCGTGCCATCGGGCATACCCAGATGCAGGTACGTATCGAAGCTGGCGGACTGCCGGAACAAATACGCTCCCGCCTGCGGAACACTGGTGGTGAAGTAGTCAATGAAGCTGCCGTCCGAAAGCTGACAATCGCTCGACGAAAACGTGCCGCTGCTGCTGGTGCCGAACGCGTGCGTCGAACGTTCACCGCATGCGCCGCCGAGTGCCCCAGCGGTGAATGTCACTGAAGGCAGACCGGCAACTGTCGCAGACAACGAGTTAGCGCCCGCCGAGCTGCCAAGGGTCCAGCTCCCTACGGTAGCGATTCCGGCGGCATTTGTCGCCGGGTTCGCACCGGTGATCGACCCGCCCCCGGAAGCGACCGCGAAAGTCACAGATACACCGGACCTCGGATTTCCGTTGCTGTCCCTGACGATAACAGACGGAGGAATCGGAACCGTACTGCCAGCGGCGGCTGTCTGATTGTCGCCTCCATTTTTGACGACTGACGCTGCAACTCCCGCTATGGATGTCGCCGTGAAGGCAACACCGCTGAGCCCTCCGGTGGTGGCATTCAAAACGTTTACGCCTGCTACGGGGCCGAGCGTCCACGATCCGACAGTTGCAATTCCCGAAGCATTGGTGGTGACTATCGCTCCTGTAACTGCTCCAGCGCCGCCCGCTACCGCGAATGTGACTGACACGCCAGACTTCGGGTTTCCGTTAGTGTCCTTGACGATAACAGACGGTGGAATGGAGACTGCGCCGCCTGCGATGGCGGTCTGATTGTCGCCAGCATTCTTCGCGATGGAAGCCGCTACTCCCGCCGATGAAGTCGCTGAGAAGGCAACGATGGCGAGGGTTTCGGAAGTTGCGTTGAGGACGTTCGTCCCGGCCACAGGGCCAAGCGTCCACGAGCCGACAGTCGCGATACCTGATGCGTTAGTCAACACAGTCGCTCCCGTAACTGACCCGCCTCCGCTTGCGACAGAGAACGTCACGGAGACGCCGGATTTCGGGTTTCCGAGAGCGTCCTTTACGATGACAGATGGAGGGATCGGCACGACGGCGCCCGCGGCGGCGGTCTGATTGTCGCCCGCATTCTTCGCGAGAGAAGCAGCCGGTCCAGCGGTGGATACCGCAGTAAAGGCGACGCCAGCGACTGTGCCGGATGTAGCGTTGATCACGTTGTCTCCCGGCACCGGTCCAAGCGTCCATGCACCGACAGTCGCGATGCCAGATGCATTTGTCGTGACGGTCGGTGCGGAAACTGATCCTCCGCCAGCCACTATTGTGAACGTTACGGTTGCGCCGCCCATTGGAGAATCGTTCTGATCCTTCACGATGACCGACGGCGGTGGCGTGACGGGAGCCCCTGCGATGCCGGTGACAGAGGTCGCGGAACTGGCGATAAGCGTCGTGGCAACGGAGGGCGCTGTCGCGTCACCTGAGCAACTCAGGCTGGCCAGCACGACAAGGACTGAGGCTATCCGAACTGCACTGAAATCAGATCTGCGTTTCCTCGCGCTGCGCGTTGGCAGCGCCCCTAACACAAGAGCGAGAAGCAGAAGAGTGGACGCTTTCCTGGCCCGGTCAAGGCCAGCCGAACGGTGTTGCTGTAGCCCGACCACGCGGCCTGTCCGTACAGGTTGTAGTAGCGCACGCGGGCTTTCACGAGATCGCCGACGTCGAAATCGTTGAATGATGTCTGTATGGCTCCGGGCGCGGACACCAATTCCGTCTTGCGATAAGCGAACGAATTCGACCCGGGCGCCTGAACCCAGAACTCCACCTCGGCGCCCCATGCGGCGGTGGTGTTCCTCCATCGCAGCTGCGCCTGTCCGTCCGCAGAACCTACGATCTTCAATCCGGCCGGAACATCCGTAAGCGGGTTCGCATGTGTGGATCCTGCCAGCGTGAGGCTTCCATCGTCATTTGCGAGATGGTGAGCCTCGCCAGCCCAGGATTCGTAACTCCAATAGACGGCTTGATTGATTCTGGGGTCGTTCATCAAGCGACCCATCGCCTGTTTCATGTATTCGGGATAATGCGGCCCGGCCTCTTTCCACCTGTGAAATGCCCAGGCACCGAGTACCATGTTGGCGCCGTGAGCGACGGACCAGGCAGCTTTCTGGTCGACTCTCGCCCACCATCCGGCCACGTTTCCGGGTTCGACAGTCAGGCCGAAATCATGAAACCGCCATTCGGCAACCGGTGGCGGCGCCCCGAAACGCTGGATGTACGCGGCGTAAAAATCACCCATGTACCCGGTTGAGTGCATGCGCTGGCGGCAGGGCTCTTCGACCGGCTCAGGGCAACACCGATCGTTCGGCTCCGCAACCCCCGCGGGCGAGAATCGCGCTGTTGGATCCACACTGCGCACCGTCGTAACAAAGTGGTGAAAGATCCCAGCGTACTCATAGGGCGGGATGCAATACTGGTCAGGTTCGTCGCCGTTGATATAAATCCTGCCGGGGTTGGCCCGCGCGAAATCGAGAACGGGTTGCTCAGGCCATAATCCGCCGAACTGCCGGGCCAGCCTGGTGTCGAGGGAAAAATTCTGGGTCTCGATCGGGCTCGCGCTCCAGTTGCGCGACCATGCGACAAAGAATTTGTTGAACGCGACGCTTTGAGTCCGAGCGATACGCGGAGGCTCGCGATCTGCCCCGGGGGCCATTGGCTGTTGATCACTGCACGCGGACACGATCATACATAGAAGTGCGGCGGGGATCGATACATATCCACCGCGTCTTGAACGCGGAAATTTCAGGTGGCGCATGGGCTTCCTCTGTGGGGCTAACAAAAACGGGCCACCATTTCTGACGGTGTTCCCGTTTTCGGTCTCGCTTTCTGCTGAATATTTTTAGCATGATGACCGCGCAGATGCAAAGGAAAAATTCCGACGACT
>JAYUWU010000090.1:0-2018 GCA_043753365.1 Gemmatimonadaceae bacterium
GGTCCAAGGCGGAGTGGACGGGGTCCGAACCCAGCCAGATCTTGATTCGGCACGTGAAGGCCGGAACCGAGTTATCGATCGGAGAGTTTTACAAGGCCAATCCGGGCGACTACACCTGGGTGACCAATCGGGAACTGTGTCGGCCGACGCCGCAGGCACGCTGACGGTGAGGTGGCGTTGCGCCACGCATGCAGGAACAGCGGGACCGCTGACGTGCACGTCAAGGGGACCGACCCGGCGGGGAATCGGACAGTCGAGCAGATCGATGACCAAGTCACTGGAGCGACCTACGACAATCTGAACCGGCTGGTGAGCCAGCAGCCGTCCGGTGCGATGGCCTTTGCGGGCACCGTCAATGAGTCGGCGACGGTGACGGTCCAGGGGAAGGCCGCAGCCGTGACGGCGGGAAACGCGTTCAGCCTCCCGGTTCCGGTTGTGCCTGGGACCAACACGATCACTGTCAACGCCACGGATCCGAGCGGGAACACGGCGACGAACCAGTACGAGGTCGACAGCCTTGGCAGCGGCCGGACGTTCACGTACGACGCGAATGGGAATCTCACCGGCGACGACAGTCGGACTCTTGAATGGGATGCCCGGAATCAGCTCGTCGCGGTCACCGTCGGCACGCACCGATCCGAATTCACATACAACGGGTTTCGACGTCGAGTCCGCATTGTCGAGAAGGAGAACGGCCTCACGCAGTTGGACATGAAGGTCCTATGGTGTGAGAGCGACATCTGTGAGGAACGGGCAGCAGACGGAACAACTGTCACGCGGCGTGCCTTCGTCTACGCCGAGCAGGTGGCGGGAGTCGCTCGATTCTTCGCGCTCGATCATCTCGGAAGCGTGACTGACGTGACTGATCTGGCGAGCGGCTCGGTGGGTCGGTACGCTTTTGATCCCTGGGGGAGGCGCGCACTAACGGCCGGTGCGGACGTCACGACGGTCGGGTACACCGGACATCGATCGGTTGGAGGAAATCTGTCGTTGACGCTGAACCGCGCCTACGACGCGGATCTTGGGAGGTGGCTCAGCGAGGATCCGATAGGCCTCAGCGACGGACCAAATCTGTACGCGTATGTGTCAAACAGGGTGACCGTGTGGATCGATCCACTGGGACTGCAGGCCTGCTGCGATCAACTGAAGCAGCGGCGGAAACGACTGCACGGGATCCTCGATCAGATTGGTTCCGGGCGAGAGCCATCAGGCGGGATCGGCGGGTTCACGGTCTGTGCGGGCAATACGCCTGACCCAATTGATACCGACTACATCCGAAAGACGATGGGGCCATGCCTCTCGGAATGCGCGATCGCCCACGAGAATCGACATGCGAGGCAGTGTCGGCGGTTTGGTGCGGAGCACATCGGAAGAAACTCGCAATCGATGGAACGGTCTGCCTATCTTGTTGAATTGGGGTGCATCATTCGAAAGATTCAGTCGACGGGATGCGAGGACTGCAAATGAATGCTCGTCTCGTGTTGCTGACGGTGCTCGCCTTGGCGCTCGGCTCTCCGGCCGACGTGCTGGCTACGGAAGTGCAGAAGCCGAGGAGTGCGAAGAAGCCAGTGCAATCGAGCTGCTGGCCTGGCGAACAAGAAATTCGAAATCCGAACATTGGCAAGCACAGGCCGAGCGGTTTGCCTCCGGAGCTAGCGGACGCCAAAGTGCGACGATCGGTAATGCTCCTCAAGCTCTGTGTATCCCATACAGGTGAGGTCGCACGTGTGCTGGTGCTCGAATCCTCAGGTAATGCCGACGTCGACAAGTACTACACGACGGAGTTGTCGAAGTGGACCTTCAAGGCCGCCGAGCGAGAGAAACGAAAGGTCCGAAGCGTCGTTCCCGTGACGGTCACGCTGTATATCAAGTAGCTGCGGCTGAACGGATGGATTCTCGCCGTGAAGTGTGAGAGCAGCGCGTTTTGTCCGAACGTAGCTCAGTTGTCCTGGAACCAAAGATCGAGGGCTGGCATTGATCCGGTTTGGTGGACATCTTCCGAAAGGCGAATACGATGT
>JAYUWU010000091.1:0-13624 GCA_043753365.1 Gemmatimonadaceae bacterium
AACCAGCTCACCCGGAGCGGTCCTCGGCACAAATACGACAAGACCGCCGTCACGGGCAACCCCGTCGCCTCCCGCCGCGATCGACTCTATCTCGAGCGAAACCATCTGTGGCATCAGCGCAAGCCTTCCCTTCTCGCAGTTTGCTTCCACGCGTTGCCCGGGTCCGCAGGAACGGTATGGCTCGAGCCTGGTGTCGATGTCGCGCCACGGTGCCTGTCACGATCGGCAAACAGGGCAGCGGCAATTGCCGCTGCGCGTGAGGAGGCCACAGGTGGCTTCACCGCCATCAGCGAAGGAAGCCTGCGCTCGAGCCACTGAATCTCGATGTCACCGCGTCGGAACTCTTCGTCTTCCATCAACCGCAGGTGAAAATCGCGCGAGGTTTCGACCCCATCGATGGTCAACTCCGCGAGCGCGCGGCGCATCCGCTCGATCGCCAGGGGCCTCGTCGGTGCCCACACGATGAGCTTCGCCAGCATCGGATCATAGTTAAGTCCGACTTCACTGCCCGTCTCGATCCCGCCATCCCACCTTACGCCCGGTCCGCTCGGCAAATGCAGATAGTTGATTCGCCCGGTCGACGGTAGAAAGCCGTTGGCCGTGTCCTCGCTCGTGATGCGGCACTCGATGGCATGTCCGCGCGGTTCGATCTCGCTTTGCTTGAATGGCAGCTTCTCCCCAGCCGCAATTCTGAGCTGCCACTGGACGAGGTCGATGCCCGTCACCAGCTCGGTCACGGGATGTTCAACCTGGAGCCGGGTATTCATCTCCAGGAAGTAGAAGTGACCGTCGCGGTCGAGCAGGAATTCGCACGTCCCTGCATTCACGTATCCGGCTGCTCGCGCCGCCCGAACCGCGGTCTCTCCCATCTCGGCGCGCAGCTCGGGGGACACCGCGACGCTCGGCGCTTCCTCTAGCATCTTCTGGTGCCGCCGCTGAACTGAACACTCGCGTTCACCAAGAGAAAGGACGTTGCCGTGCGTGTCGGCGAGCACCTGTATCTCCACGTGGCGCGGCCCTGCGATGTACTTCTCGACATAAACGGCGTCGTCACCGAAGGCGTTCTTTGCTTCGCGGCGGGCGGCATCCAGAGACGATTCGAGTTCCGACTCCTCATTGACGACGCGCATACCCTTTCCACCGCCGCCGGCGGCCGCCTTCAGCAGGACGGGATACCCGAATTGTGCCGCGACAACGCGCGCAGCGTCTGCATCCCGCAACGCCTCCGTCGTGCCTGGCACCACGGGCACTCCATGGCTCACCGCCAGGGTTCGCGCTGCCGTTTTGCTGCCCATTGCCGCGATCGCCTCTGCAGGAGGACCTATCCACACGAGGCCAGCATCACGAACGGCGCGGGCGAACCATTCACGCTCGGAGAGAAATCCATAACCCGGATGGATTGCCTCGGCTTCTGTCAGTTTCGCTGCCGCGATGATCACGTCGCCAAGCAGGTAGCTCTGGGCCGAAGGCGCCGGCCCGATGTTCACTGCCTCATCAGCCTCGCGCACGTGAGGCGATCGCGAATCTGCATCGCTGTAGACGGCCACGCTGGCCACGCCAAGCTCACGACACGCGCGAATGATGCGGAGTGCGATCTCGCCGCGGTTTGCGACCAGGACTTTCGTGAACACCTGCGTCGCCGCCTAGAGAGGAATGTTGCCGTGTTTCTTCGGCGGATTGCGGTCGCGTTTTCCCTTCAACGTCTCGAGCGCCTCGATGAGGCGAAGCCGCGTGTCCCGCGGATCGATGATGTCGTCGAGATATCCGCGACCCGCAGCGATGTACGGGTGCGCGAACTTCTCGCGATACTCCTCGATCTTCGCGTCAGTCGCCTGCTGAGCATCGGCGCTTTCGCTGATCTCCTTCCTGAATAGTATCTCGACCGCGCCTTTGGGCCCCATCACGGCGATCTCCGCCGTTGGCCACGCCACGTTGTAGTCGCCCCGTATGTGCTTCGAGCTCATGACGTCGTACGCGCCGCCATAAGCCTTGCGCGTGATGACAGTGAGCTTGGGCACGGTTGCCTCGCAATACGCGAACAGGAGCTTGGCGCCATGCTTGATGATTCCGCCGTGCTCCTGCGCAACGCCCGGAAGGAAGCCCGGAACGTCCTCGAATGTCACGACGGGAATGTTGAACGCGTCGCAGAATCTTATGAACCGCGCTGCTTTCACCGACGCGTTGATATCGAGCACGCCAGCGAGTACCGCCGGCTGGTTCGCTACGATACCGACGCTCGTGGTGCCGAGGTGGGCGAAGCCGCAGATGATGTTCTGAGCATAATCCGGCTGTACTTCGTAAAACTCCCCGTCGTCGACGACGCGCCTGATGACATCGTGCATGTCATAGGGCTTGTTCGGGTTGTCCGGGACCACGTCGAGAAGCGCTTCGTCGCGGCGGTCCTTCGGGTCGGTCGACGTCCCGCGCGGCGGGTCATCGACGTTGTTGGACGGCACATAGCGGAACAGATCTCGAATAGCCTCGATGCATGCCGGCTCTGAATCGTGAGCGAAATGCGCAACGCCTGATATCTCGGAATGAGTCGCGGCTCCCCCGAGTTTTTCCATCGTCACATCTTCATGCGTGACTGTCTTCACCACGTTCGGACCAGTCACGAACATGTACGAGCTTCCACGCACCATGTACGTGAAGTCGGTGATCGCAGGCGAATAGACGGCGCCGCCGGCGCAGGGTCCCAGGATCGCGGATATCTGGGGAACCACACCTGACGCGAGCGTATTCCGCAGAAATATTTCCGCATAGCCGCCGAGTGACACGACTCCTTCCTGGATTCGAGCCCCTCCGGAGTCGTTGAGGCCGATAACTGGTGCGCCGTTTCTGATCGCCAGGTCCATGATCTTGCAGATCTTTTCGGCGAACGATTCCGAGAGAGATCCCCCGAACACCGTAAAATCCTGCGAGAAGACGTAGACGAGGCGCCCGTCTATCCGGCCGTGACCGGTGATGACACCATCTCCATAGTAGCGTTCCTTCTCGAGGCCGAAGTCGTGAGACCTGTGGACCACGAACCTGTCGAGCTCGACGAATGTGCCTTCGTCGAGCAGGAGGTCGATCCGCTCACGAGCCGACAGTTTGCCCTTGGCGTGCTGAGCCTTGACGCGCTTCTCACCTCCGCCCTGCTCCGATTCGGCGCGACGGCGCTCGAGGAGGTCGAGTTTTTCCCGCATGGTCATAGAGGCGAAAGGTAGTTGATCAATTTGCAAATCGCGTCGCGCTGGGCTCGGATCGCAGACTTATGACCGTGCGGAACCACGACTCACAACAATCGACGATCTGCGACTTATCGAGGATTCAGGACAAGCACAGGCAACCCCTGAGCGGTCCAATGCGCGATTCATCCTCGGTCCGCACCAAGTCGTCGATCGTTGATTGCGGTTAGTCCTGGCTCCGCACAGTCCTGAATCCTCAAGCCTTCCGAGCGATCTGTCTGCAGAATCAAACCCACTAAGCAGGCGAAAAGCTAACCCGGCCAACGGGGAGCAACTAGCGTAAAATTCCATTCATGGCAATTCGTGTAGTCAGGCTGGGGCAGCCAAGACACGCGCGGGAAGGAACACGCATCGGTACGGTGCGCCGGCCGCCGCGCGGGGTGAAGAAGGTCGATTTTGCCCGGCTCGACTATTACGACGTCTGGCTTCCCGATCTTTCGCCCAGCGCACAGCTTCTTTCCTGGGCGACTGCCGATGAGATGAGCGAGGATCGCTGGAAGCGATTCAGGAAGGAATATCCTTCGTGAGATGAAGGGTCAGCAGCACCTGATATCGTTGCTGGCGGTTTTGTCGCGCGAGACCAGTTTTTCCGTCGGCTGCTATTGTGAGAACGCGTTGCGCTGCCACCGGAGCGTGCTCGCGGAGGTGCTCGAGGATGCCGGTGCAGTGATGGAAGGTGAATGATGCCGGGCCCACTGGATCGAATCAGAAAATTGTGCCTCTCCCTGCCCGAATCCCATGAAGTCGAAGCGTGGGGTGAGCCGACCTTTCGCGTGCGCAATAAACTGTTCGCGATGTTCGCCTCGTCGGCCAACCATCACGGCGGTGGCAGGCCGGGAGTCTGGATCAAGTCCACGCACGTGAACCAGGACCTGATGCTTCGAAGCGACGCCGACCAGTTTTTCTCGCCGCCGTACGTCGGGCCGTCGGGGTGGATCGGCGTTTATCTAGATCAATCTCCTGACTGGGACGCAATCAGGGAGTTGCTCCGGGATGGATACATGTTGACCGCACCCAAACGCGTCGCGGCCGTGCTCGACTCCGCCCCCGCAAAACGCGCGACGAAGAAGAAGCGCCGGTAAGGTCTGAAGGAAACCGTTTCTTCCCTTCAGGGGTAATTAATGAAGGGAGGAGACACCAATGAAGACGCTGGCTTTCCTCCGCGCCGCTTCGATGACACTGATAGCGGCAGCGGGAATTTCCGGGATGGGATCCGGCACTCCGGACATCGCTTACTACGCTTCGGCTCCAGAAAGCATAGAGGTCACGCTTCGCGACGTAAGGGCATCGAACGAGAAAGTCGCGATGGCGGGTCATGGAACGCGCGAGCAGCGGACCTCGAACTTCCGTCGCGGGCTGGAGGGTGGTGCCGGTGCGTGCCTCGATGATTTCCAGCAGCCGAGCTAGTGCCAGTCGTGAAACTCCCGATCCCCATCTGTGTCCTTCTAACAGGTCGGTTATCGACAGTGCCTCGAGGTACACGGGGACAGGAGGTTTGGAAGTGTCAGGAGTTTTTGAAGGTCAACCGAGACGGCAAGCGAATGTCCGTATGACCAGCATCGTCGAGCCGTTTTTTTGGAACCTGCGGAAAAGCGTCAAGGCGCGGAGGTGCCGGGTCTGGTTTTACCCTAAATGAAGAATTCCTGAGACTCGGAACCCATTGCGTGGCACACGAGCATCCCCCTTCGATAACTCCTGGCACTTCAATAACTCCTTTCCCATGCGTAGTTCTCTCCGCCCAGGAAGCCGGGAAACGTGACGATGGGCGAGGAGAAAACTCACGCCCCTCAGGATTACTCACCCCACTCCTTTCTTTATTGTAGGTTCAGGATGGACTTGACCTGTGGATATAGGCCTTCAGGCGTTTAGGCTCATCTCGGTGAAGCCCTTAAGTTGCCAGTCTCGAGTTTTATTTTTTGAGTTTTAAGCGAAAAGCTGAGTTTCGCGTCACGGCCACGGGAGATCCAGGAAGTGATAGCATGACCAAGTTCCGCGTACTGGTAACTGACGAGATCGATCCCGAAGGAGTCGCGCTACTGCGCGCGGACGATTCGCTCGACGTCAACGAGATCCCGACTACGCCTCCCGTCCAGCTCGCTGAAATGATTGGCGATTACGATGCGTTCGTGGGGCGAAGTGCGACAAGGCTCGGTGCAGGTATCCTCGACCGCGCGACCAGACTCCGCGTAATCGGGCGCGCTGGTGTCGGAACTGACAACATCGACATCCCGCGTGCGACGACGCTGGGTATCGCGATCATAAATGCGCCCGCTGGCAATACCGTCGCCGTTGCAGAACTTTTCTTCGGCGCGCTGATCTCGCTCGTGAGACACCTTCCGCGAGCTGTCTCATCGATGCAGGACGGGCGCTGGGACAGGAGCGCGCTGCTTGGAACGGAGCTGCGAGGCAGGTCACTGGGCATCGTCGGACTTGGGCGGATCGGAGCCGAAGTCGCGACACGGGCACGTGCGTTCGGAATGATCGTCAGCGCATTCGACCCGTATGTGACTGACGAAAGGTTCGAAGTCCTTCGGACAGCACGTGCGGCATCTCTTGATGACCTGCTCAAATCCTGCGACGTGGTTTCCGTTCACACTCCGCTGACAGCGGAAACAACCGGAATGATCGACGAGGCCGGGCTGGCCTTGCTGCCGGAGGGTGCCATCGTCGCGAACCTGGCGCGCGGGGGTATCGTCGCTGAAGCTGCGCTGGAGGCCGCGCTTGCATCCGGCCGTCTGGGCGGAGCCTTGCTCGACGTGTATACGCAGGAGCCCCTGCCCGCGGCGAGCCCGCTTCGCCTCATGCCCAACGTCATCCTCACACCGCACCTCGGCGCATCGACCGCTGAGGGTCAGCGCAATGTGGCTGTGGATGTCTGCGCGGCGGTAAGGGACGCGCTGCTCAACGGCGAGTTGTCACGCGCGATAAACGTTGTCGGCGGCCTCGACGGAAAGTGGGAAGAGATCAGGCCTGCGCTGGTGCTCGTCCGGCGCATGGCAGCGATCGCCCGCGCAATACTTGCTGACCGGGGCGCGCGTGCGGTGGATCAAATTTCACTCAAGCTCGGTCGCGATTTGTCGGAGGCCGGTAACCTTCTCGCGGCCAGCGCGGCCGCTGGTGCGCTGGATTCGGTCATCGACGGCGTGAGGCTCAATCTCGTCAACGCGCGTGCTCTCGCCGAGAATCGCGGAATCGGATTGAGCGTGACCACTACCCTCGCGGACGATCATGCAAGCAGCGCGCAGGTTTCCGTCAGGTGTGGAAACCGCGAGATGATCGTGGCCGGAGTTGCACAACCTGGTTCGGGTCCGCGGCTGACGCGGATCGACAACTTCAGCGTCGACGTGACCCCGCGGCGCACGCTCCTGGTGCTGACGAACGCCGACGTTCCCGGTGTCATCGGCCGGGTGGGTACACTGCTCGGGGACGCTCGCGTCAACATCGCCGAGTATCACCAGGCGAGGCTCACTGAGGGCGGCGAGGCGCTCGCGACTGTTTCGGTCGATGGAGCGATCGACGAGAGCGTTCGACAGAAGCTGCTGAAGTTGCCCGATGTGAAGTCGGCGACAGTTGTCGACTTCGCAATACTCGATCCGGCTGGAGAACAAGCTTGGTCCTGAGTCAGGACGAAGATGTGCGCCTGGCACATTCGCGCGATGCGTCAGGCCTCCAGATGCTTCCCGACAGTGTCGCCCGTGCATCGAGCGCCGACGACGTGATAGAAGCAGTGCGGGATGCAGTCGCGACAGGCAACCCTGTGACGCCTGCGGGATCGCAGACGAGCATGACCGGCGCATCGATTACCGACCGCGGTACGTTGCTTTCGCTCGCAGCGATGAAACGAGTGCTCGACGTCGATCCGGTGCGCGGAACTGCGCGCGTGGAGCCTGGACTGACCATCGGTGAGCTCAACCGCGCCATCTCGGAAACCGGACTTCACTTCGCGCCTGATCCAACGAGTGAGAACGATGCGACGATCGGCGGAGCGATCGCATGCAACGCCTCCGGGGCACGCACGCTGAGGTACGGTCCAACGCGCGCGCATGTCGCAGCGCTGGAGGTTGTTCACGCAGACGGCGTGCAGTCGCGCTACGAACGACCGGGATTGGAGAAGAACACTGTGGGTTATGCGATGGGCCAGGATCCGGTCGACTGGTTCATTGGCAGCGAAGGCACGCTGGGAATAGTGGTTGAAGCCGAGCTGAAGCTAGCTCCGCTTCCCCTTCAGCCAATTGGTCTCGCGATTCCATTCGCGACTGCTGACTCTGCACTCGCGTTTGTCGTTTTTTCGCGGCAACAGCTCGACGATCGCAGTGGGAGACAAGCCCGATGTCTCGAGTACTTCGATCATCACGCACTCGGCATTGCCGGTCGCGCATCGTCGCGCCCGTGGGCAGATGGCAAATCGATGATTTATCTCGAGGACGACGCGGGCGAAGGATCGATCGATGAAGTGCTCGACGAATGGCTTGCCGTGGCCGAGCGGCATGATGCACTCGCTGCTGATATCCGCGTGTACGATGGCGTGCAGCCGCTTCGCGACGCGCGGGTGATGCGTCACGCCGTGCCGGCCGAGATGAACGAGCGTGGCGACAAATTTCGCTCGGCCGGAGGTCGAAAAGTCTCGACCGACTGGGCGGTTCCCTATCGCCTGCTCAGCACTGCGCTCGCCGCCTCGGCTGAGGCGTGCCGCGCGTTCGGTGTACCGGAGCCGGTCACATACGGTCATGCAGGAAACGGACACCCTCACCAGAATTTCATCGCTGAGGACGGCGAAGCGCTCCGCCGCATTTACAGCGCTGTCGAGGATACACTGAAGCGAGTGATCGCACTGGGTGGGACTGTGTCGGCCGAACACGGCCTCGGGAAGCTGAAACGGGAGTGGTTGAAGCTTCAGGTTCCGCCACGGCAGGTCGAGGCGATGCGCGCCCTCAAGCAGTCACTCGATCCGCGCGGACTTCTGTCGCCGGGCAACATTCTGTGACAGTTGCCTTCGCGTCAGTGGTTCTCGATGTCGATTCGACTTTGTGCGGCATCGAGGGAATCGACTGGCTTGCAGGGAGGGCCGGTAACATCATCGCGGGGGAAGTGGCGTCTCGGACAGATCGCGCAATGCGCGGCGAGCTCAAACTCGAAGACGTATACGCCGCGCGTCTCGAGCTCGTCAGGCCGGGGCGGAGCGACATCGATGAGCTCGGGTCCGCATACATGGATACACTCGCACCCGGGGCTGCGGAGGTCATTGCGTCCTGGCACGACCGCGGCCTGAAGGTCGTGCTCGTGAGCGGCGGGATCAGGCAGTGCATCCTGCCTGTCGCCGGCAGGCTTGGGATATTGCCCGAAGACGTGCATGCCGTCGCAGTCAATGTCGACGCGGCGGGCACATACACCGGCTTCGATACAATGTCTCGCTTGACTGTCGCGACAGGCAAGCGCGACGTCGTTGCGGCCCTGACGCTGACCCGGAACGTATTCGCTGCCGGCGACGGCATTACAGATCTCGCGATGCGCGAGGTTGTCGATATGTTCTGCGCGTTTACCGGTTTTGCTTCGCGCCCTGCGGTGACGTCACACGCCGACGCAACCGCTTCGACATTCGAGGAGCTCGATCAGCTCGTCAGCTCCGGTCTCCCGTTGCGCTGACGATCGTCCGTCACGACAAACCTCCCGAAATTTCCACTCACCCAACTCCTTTCCGGCAGTTGCAGTTCCGACTTTTCCGCAGGCTTCTAAACCAGAACTAAAAGTGGGAGTGGGGTGAGAACTACTGAGTTGGGTGAGTTCTCTCTCGCCTGACGAGCACTGTCCTGCACGGCAAGCGGCCTAACTTTGGGTGTCTACGGAAACCACACAGACTCGCGACGTATTCCGTCGTCACCAACCAATGAGAACCGCTTGCAAGCGGGACCATTCCGTTCCCTGCGGGGCGAAAGCTCACGCCCCTCGTGACCACTCACCCAACTCCTTTCCGGCTGTTGCAGTTCCGCACTTCCGCGGTCAGATCAAACCCGCAGCGCCTGCGTCCTCCCTATTGACCCTGCTTGAAAATGAGGTCCACCGGGATTGCTTTCGTCCCAAGCGCGTCGAGATCCTGCTTCAGGATTGGCGAGACAGTTCCGTACTGCTCCTGGAAAGCACCAACCGCGTCGTAATCGCCGTCGCCCTGCATCGTGAGGATCTTCGATGCCAGGCTGTTCATGCCTGCCTGGAACTTCGGAAAATCCACACGGAATTTCCCCGATGCCGAGTCGCGCGCGAATGCGCCCTGCTCGAGCAGGTAGTTGAACGCGGCAATATTTGCCCTGCCGTGCGCTGACGCACCGCCGAAACGAATCGACCTGAAGAGGCTGGCGAGGAACGTGACGTAGTTGCTCTGCATGTTGGCGCCCTGCAGCTCACCTGACTCGCTCAGCTTCTGGATCATGTAGAGACCCAGGATGTCCGCCTTGCCTTCCTCGAGCGCACTGGCGCGCTCCTTTAGCGCGGTACGTACCGCGCCTTTTCCATTGACCGTGTTCTTGATTCCAAGTCCGTGCGCAACTTCGTGGAACATCACGTTGTTGAAGAACGCCTCGAAGTTGACGAGCGCCAGCTGATCGTCAGCAACGAGTGCGGTGGCTATGGGCATCAGGATCTTGTCGAACTTCGCCTGCATCACGTTCTTGAGCTGCAACCGGCGGGTTCCCTTCTTGAGCTGCACTTCCTCGTCATTCGGAAGGTTGATAGCAATCGTCTTCGACCCCGCGTTTGCCTGACCGGAATAGAAGATGGCGTCGTACGCGTTGAGGTCTGAGTCAGTCCCCGGCGACTCGCGCTTGTATTTGTCAGTGACGGGGATTCCGCGCTGGAGCTGCGGCAGGAGCGCGGCATAGCGCGACAGGCGCTGGCTCCATGCCTTGTCCTTTACGAGCACGTACGCCTCGTTCGCCGCCTTGTACCCGAATAGCTCGTCTTCGTACGTCTCGATTGGCCCGATGATGATGTCGATTGCGTTGGTCTTCATATCCATCCACGCCAGGTCGCTCGCCTGATAGTCATCGCTCAGCAATGCTTCAGCTCGCAGCTCGAGATACCGCTTCAGTCCCGCGTCGTCCGCGAGCTTCGCCGCTTCGCGCAGCTTGGCCGCTGCGATCTCATTCTGCGGCTTGTAAGCAACATGATAAGGAACCGCGAAGAGTCTCCGGTCAGCGTCACGCCGGACGAGCGTGTACAGGCTCTTCAGGGAATCAGCGCGAGCCGCCGGACCCTTCGCTACTTCGGCCTCGAACTCTTCCTTGGTAACATCCTGCGGATAGAGATTCGCTCCTGGTGGCCGAGATCCCACCTCAGGCACGAATGCGGAATAGTTGTCGAGACGGTCATACGGCCCGTAGTTGATGTCGATGAACTGGCGTACCATCGGATCGGTGACCTGCGCGACAAGGGAGTCGCGTGATCCCCAGGCCTGGGACCAGTAGATCGGGTCCATCGCGCGCGCCGCTTCTATTAGAAGCGGGATCATCTGCCGCTCCCGCGGCGTGAGCGCTGATGTATCGGCAGCAAGTGTCACTGATGTGTATGTCGCCATGCGACGCTGTATATCGCTCGAGCCTGAGGCAGCTGCGGTTGAATCCGCGGATCCGGTTGCCGCAGTGTCGCATGCGGCTATCGCGAAGACGAAGCCAAGCGAGACGGTCTTAACAAGTGTATTCGCATTCATTCAGAAATTCTCCAAAGGGATGCCGCCGGTGGACTGTTGGAACCGGCCGCTGAGAGGACGTTATTGACGCATGTATGAAGCCGCCAGCCTTTTGCCACTTGCTTACAAACCCCCTAGGGCACAGCCGCATCAGGCAGACCTGAATATTGTGCCTTACAGGTACCAGCCATACGTTGGCCTGTAGTACACACACTCCCCCTGCTGGCGGAACTCACACACTTGTTCCAGGAGATCCTAATGAGCCACACCTTGTCAGTTGGCGGGACCCTGTTGATCGCGTCTGCGTGTTCCCTGGTCACATCGTCACCGGCTGCCGCTCAACGGGCGCAGACCGGTGCCGTCGCTGGCATCGTCGTCAGCGAGGCTGGAGCCACCGTCAGCGATGCAACTATCGTCGTCAGCCGACCCGATGGTTCGCAACCTCAAGCCGCAACAAGCGGGTCCAATGGGGCCTTTCAAGTCTCTTCACTCGATCCAGGATTGTACCGCATCGTCGCGAGAGGAATCGGGTTCCGCGAGGCAACACTCCCTTCTCTACGCGTAATCGCAGGGCGGACATCTGAGGTTCGTGTCACGCTGACCTCTTCACCGACGCAGCTCTCCACCGTAGAGGTCCGTGTAACACCAACAACCATTGACGCGACGACTACCGAGCTCGCCCAGCGTATTGCGGTCGCGGACGTCGCTCTCGTGCCGATGGGCCGCGATGCAGCATCACTTGTCGACCTCGTCCCCGGATCGAAGAAGGGCTTCGTCTGGGGAGGAGCGGGCGACGCCGCCAACAACTACCAGATCGATGGCGTCTCAGTCAATCATCCAGGGACCGGCGGGGAGTTTCTTTCGCCCAGCATCGACTGGATCGAGGCACTGGAGGTGCGCGGGCTGGGGTCGGGCGCAGAATACGGTGGATTTCAGGGCGGCATCGTCAACGCAGTTACCCGAACGGGCACAAACGCCTGGAAGGCCGCCATTAGAACGAACCGGATCGCTCCATCGACGACTGCGAGTAACATATCGCCGAACGAAGAAGGCTCGGAGCAGTCATTGAGGCGCGAGTACAGCGCTGACATGGCGGGCCCGATCATTCGCGACCGGCTTTTCTATTTCGTTGGCGGGGCTGTAATCGATCGTCGCGTTCAGGTACCGAACCTGTTTACCCCGCAAGTCGACGACGTGCGACCAGTCGAGCAGGAGTTTCGCGACCTGCGCAGTATCGGCAAGCTTACGCTTCGTCCCGGGCCGCTCGATCGCATCGACGCGCTCGTCGGCCATACTGACACCAGAGTCGAGAACGCGGAGCTCAACGGGCTCAACGATCCTGCTACCGCACTCCAGGTACGATCACCGACCACCTTCTACGAACTCGGATGGTCGCGCTCTGTTCAATGCGACTGGTTCGGCAGCGATCATCGAGAGAAATCTCACGTTCAACGATGCGACCACCAACGACCCGACTTCTGTATTCGGTGCGCCGAGACGCAGAGTCGCGCCGATGCGACTGCAGATAGGATTGAGGATAGAGCATTGATGTGAGCTGTAACGCCGCGTCTTGCGTTTCCCGTTTTGCGTAATCAGTGAACCGTTTCCGTTTGGACAGGTAGAGTCCGCTGCATGAAATCGCCACAGGCGTTGGGTTGAGCAGCTAGCTCTCAATTGTGCTCTACCAGTCCAAACGAAAACGCGTGACGGACTACGCAAAACGGGAAACGCAATACGCGGCGTTATAACTCAGACACCCGACGCGCGCAGGACAAACTGAAATTGAACACAACCTGCTGATGTGTCTGACCCGCCTCCAAAATGCCCGTTTGCATTGACAGCCTGCTGTTCCGCTTCGTACCCTAAGCTGTCTCCCACAATACGGTCATGCCCACAAATCGTCGCGACTTCGTCAAAGCCTCGGCCGCAATTGCTGCTGTAACCGGAGCGAGAGCTGCGTTTGGCCAGCCCATGTCGGGCTATCTGCCAAATCCTCCGTCGGACGCAGTCGTCGACGACCTCGCACTCGAAGCTCTCAACGCCGCGCAGGCCGCGGGCGCGTCGTACGCAGATGCCCGCATCGGGCGGTATCGCCGCCAGTCGATCAACACCCGTGAACGGAACGTCAGCGGGGTGAGCGACAGCGAGTCGTTTGGAATCGGAATTCGCGCGATCGTCGACGGGTCGTGGGGTTTTGCGTCGACGAGCTCGATGACAAAGGAGAGTATCGGCCGTGCTGCGCAGGAAGCGGTGCGCCTCGCAAAGGCTGCCCGCGCCGTCCAGAAGCGTCCGGTCGTGCTCGCGCCAGTCGCTGCAGTGAAAGGCACATGGCGCACGCCGATTCGCCGCGACCCCGTCGATGTGCCGATCGAGGAGAAGGTAGCCCTTCTGCTCGCGGCAAACGAGGCGGCGCTCAAGGTCCCGAAGATTCGTTTCGTTAACTCCGGCCTGCAGCTGCTACGCGAAGAGAAGACGCTTGCAACGACAGATGGCACGCTTGTGACACAGACGTACGTGCGGGTCGGGCCACAGTTTTCCGCTACCGCCATCGGCGATGGAGACTTTCAGTCATACACTGAAGAGCTCGCGCCACGCGGCTCGGGCTGGGAGTACATCGAGTCGCTCAACATGCCCGGTAACGCGGAGAAATGGGCGGCTCTCGCGGCGGAGAAACTGACTGCGAAATCAGTCGAGGTCGGACGCTACGACCTGATCC
>JAYUWU010000092.1:0-4927 GCA_043753365.1 Gemmatimonadaceae bacterium
TATCGAGCGTCAGCGGAAAGGTTGCTGAACCGTCCGGGCTCTGCGCAAGCCGGGAGAAGAAGGCACCAATGGCAATTCCAAGCGCGATACCAACAGCCGATCCTACAAGTCCCAGGATCCTTCACTGCGGTCTCGAGATCCAGCCGACGTATCAGATCGTTCGTCAGATCAAGCCTCTCGCCGAGCTTTGTCTGCACTCTGCCAGCCTCTCACCTTCGCCGCCCAATCACTGGTAGGCACCTGCATTCGTGGTGCGCCGGTTTCATGCGTGATCATGACCGGCCAGAGGTAAGGCTCCGAACCATGCTCGGTTTCTTCAATGCACCTCAGGCTGTGGAGACGCAATGCGACTCTGGTTTTCATTGTTTACCTCGTCGGCGGAGAGGGTACAGCTTTACTATAGTCGCTTGGTCCCGGCTCAAAACTCGGAATCTTCACTCGGAACTGGGATGTTCACTCAAGACTCAGCACTACTACTGGAAACTCACGACTGAGGCACCGAGAGACAGAATCCCTACCGGGTGTCGAGTCGTAGTCCTGAGTGAAACTCTTCGCAGCCGTATGCTCTTCAGTCTCAGCGCTATTGCTGCAATCCACGTTTTTTGATTGTCGTCTGCATTCCGTGACCTGAATCGAGTGGTGTTGTCGTATTACAAGGGGCTCACTCAACCTCAGAATGAGGTCACGCATGTTGCGACGCTACCTTCTATCTCTGTCCAGCTGCCTTGTCGTTCTCTCCTGCAGTGACACAACTGGCCCGGACAGCCTCGTGGGTACCTGGCGCCTCCAGACGGTCAGCGGTCAACCGCTGCCGTTCACCCTCGAGGAGGATGCAGAAAGAAAGGTCGAGCTGACGGGCGAAACCGTGACGTTGATTGCTTCTGGCAGGCAAACCATGGTGACTCATTTTCGCGTCACCGAAGGTGGCAGCTCCTTCCTCGAGTCTATTCCAGCCCCTGGGAACTACACCGTCAGCGGCTCGACGCTGTTGCTGACATTCGACAACGACGAATCGACCTACACGGCAACGGTGGACGGTGACATGATGACTATCGATGACATCGGCCTCACTTTCGTTTATCGTCGAGATTGAGCCGCGCGGAGCGCTAATTCCCTGCCGCGTTCCCAAACCTCGGGTTAACGACGTTGTTGTATATGGATCCAAAAGTGTAAGACAACCCGGCACCGACGAAATACTGGTATGACGTTGCGAGCTGGCGGCGCCTCAGCAGGATCTCCTCATCAGTTGCTCCGCCCTTCGCGAGGTACAGCTGGCTTCGAAGCCGCGACACGTACCCGAACAGGTTGAGGCTCAGGCCACGTATCAGGCGAAGGTCGAATTCCGGGTTGAGGTTGATACTGTGCTTACTGGGATCGTCGAGGAGCGCGGAACCGTCCAGCGATATACTGATTGAACCCCACTGCTGTCGCGTGTCGAGAGAGACAAGCAGGGAATGATCACCGCGGGTCTCGCTGATCCGGTTGAATATCGTAGTGTCCTCATAACGGTAATGCGTTGCCCCAACCGTGTATTGAAGTCGCAGCTGGCGCCTGGTCGATTGTGCATACGGGAAAAAGTTGTACTCCACCGCGGGCGCGAAGCGAAAGGCGAGCTTTGTGTTCTGAAACGTTGACGCAGAGACCGAGGCACGCTCCCCGGCGGACCAATGCGACCCGAGGCTCTTCACGAGCAGCTGGCGGACGCCGTAGCCGCGACTGTAGCTGTTGAATTTCGTCCCATCCTGAAAGGTGAACCTGTTTTCGCCATAGTTGCCGTCCACTGAGATATTCGCCTTCCAGTCGGGCGATATCCGGTTGGCTGAGACCGAACCATTCAGTTGCGTCGAGCGCGAGCTTTCTTCGCCATTGAGGTAGACGTTAGCGCGCGTGCGAAAGACCCACAGGTCCCACCGGTCGCGGGCCCGCGCTGTGGCGCCAGAGCCTTCAGTCGCAGTGTAGGTCACGGTGAGCTTCTCGCTACCCGGACGGCGCGCAGCGTATCGCAGAAGTCCGCGCTTGACCGCTTCCGTCACAGTACGCCTACGTACGTCCTCCGAATCGGACTCGGGAGAAACAGCCGTGACGGTATCACCGAAACTCGCAAAACCTTTCAGGCCGATGAACGTCAGCGTAAACTCGCGCCCGCTTGCCGCCGTTGAGCGCGTGGTGACGAGCACGTGCACGTCGGCATCAGCGCGGTCACGCACGTGATCGACCCACGGTATTTCCGTTCGCGTAAACTCCGTGTCACACTCGTACTGGCAGTCGAGAAACAGCCGCACTGGATTCTGGACCGTGGAGGTCTGGGCGGCCGACACCGTCGCTGACAGAGCAACGAGAAGTGCCAGACGCGTGGTGGCGCGTAACGCCTGCCGTGGTGGTGAGTGCGACATTTAGTGCCCGGGTTGATGCTGCAAGCCATCATATAGTAGTAGTAGCGAGCGACACGCGCACACGACAGATCGCTTTGCGACAAGAAAGGTCGAGCTGACCGGCGAACGCGAACGGAGACTTATCGAATACGCCTGCCATGGTTAATCTCCCAGAATGGGCTCACGGTGAAGCTGGCGAAATACATCGCAAACCTCGGCTATGGCAGCAGGCGTGACGTAAGGCGCATGCTCGACGATGGCCGGGTTACGAGAGAGGATGGCAGTGAACTGGAAGAAGGTGACATTGTCGCCCACGAGCACATGTTCGTTGACGGCGAACCGCTCGATCCACCGCCGGGAAGCATCCTCATCCTGCACAAGCCGGTGGGCTATGCCTGCTCGACCCGTGGCAGCGAGCGCCTCATCTACGAGTTGTTCCCCGAGCGCTTCCGGATTCGATCTCCGGTAATGGCGCCCATCGGCCGACTGGATCTTGAAACATCAGGCCTGCTGCTCATGACCGACGATGGGCAAGTGAATCATCGCATCACTTCGCCGCGGACACATCTGGCTAAGGTGTACGAAGCAAAGCTCGCAAACGACCTCACGGGGAACGAAGCGAGCAGATTCGCGAGCGGGACGCTCGTGCTCGAGTCGGAAACAGAGAAACTCGAGCCGGCCGAACTCGAAGTGATCGACGGCCGGCATGTCCGAGTGACGCTCACTGAAGGCAGGTATCACCAGGTGCGCCGGATGTTCGCCGCAGTAGGCAATCACGTCGTATCGCTTCGGCGCACAGCAGTCGGGAAGCTTCAGTTGGGCGACCTCGCCGCCGGCGAATGGCGCGTCATTTCTCCCGACGAGCGACGCCTGCTGGGCCTGATTTAGCGTTTCATCGCGGAAAGAACTTTGAATCGGCGACCGTCGTGAACCGGTGACACATGGCCGAATCGTTCCCTGATCGGCACTTCATAAGGAAGCGTTCGGTTGGCAACCAGGAAAAGCCGTCCCCCTGGCTTAAGAACTTCCCACGAATCCTTGATGAACTGAAGCGGGACGCTGAGCTCGGTCTGCTTGCCAACGTGAAAAGGGGGATTGGTGACAACGACGTCGAATTCTTCTTCGAGAACCGCACCTGCGATGTCACTCGGCAGCACACGGATATCTTCGATTCCGGCGGCCTCCGCTGATTTTTGTGCGGAGCGCACAGCTTCGACGTCGGAATCGACCATGACGAGAGGAGCGCCGCCGCTCAACATCGATGCAACGATTCCGAGAGGCCCGCTGCCGCAGCCAAGATCCAGAATCGAATCCCCTGATCGAATTTCGATTTGATCGGCAAGAACATCCGTGGCCTCATCGAGATGATCCCAGGAAAAAACACCGGGCCTCGAAAACAGTTTTAGATCATGACCACGAAGGGTCACGTTCAGTTCGCGAAAAGAATTGAATGAGGCGAACGGGCTTTCAAATACAGTGTCGTCGAATGGTACGCTCGAATTCTTCGTCGCGGAAAGAATTCGACTCCCGCCTTCGTAGGCGACGAGAACAACGTTCCCAAACGCCCGCTCGAGCAACCTGCCCGCCGACTTGATCCCTTCGTTCGTGGCGCCAGCGACGTAACAGATTCCCGCGTGCTTGAGCGCGCGGAACGCATCGAATAGTAGCTGAACGAATGCGACCTTCTCGTGCGGGACGCGAATCGCAACCGCGTCTGCAGATGAATCGCCGACGAATCCGATTGCGCCGTGCTGAGCGACGACCTCTGTGTTCAGAGCGTTGTTGGCGGCAAGACTTCGCGTCGTTGCCTCGACCGACAAAATGTTGCGATCGGTGCAAACGATCCGGCTGAAGCCTCCGCTTCGCGCAAGGACCGCAGGTACGAGTCCGTTGCCACAGCCCATCACGACTGCGATGCCATCCTGCTCTACACGAACGTGCGTTGCCAGCAGAATAGCGGCCGAGTCGACCTGGCCATGTGCAAATACGCCCGGCTTTGTGGCGACAGCGATGCCACCGCCGGGCGAAGCGATCGTTACAATCTCCCAACTTCTATAGGAGCGTCCGGACACAGTAGTGTCAGGTCAGGGGTTTAATCAATCAGTCGAAACCTCGGTGCGTCGCGGCCACCCAGAGCAGGCATGCGATCCAGAACAGCTGCAGCGGCAGACGAAAATGGAGCGGCATAGCCGCCCGCCCAGCGATTGCGAGCCCGGCGCGCGCCGCGTGGATGTTCGCTGGGAAGAGCGCTACAAAGCAGAGCCGTCAGGGCGAGCGCAGCGAGGGCGGTCAACCCCGGAAGCAGGAGTCCGATCGCGCCTGCGAGTTCCAGCAGTCCGGTGAGTGATACCAGGAGCGCAGGGGCGGGAAACACAGGTGGCACCATGCGCACGAGATCGGCGCGCGTGCGCGGGAGGAAGTGCGACAGTGCTGTGAATCCGAACATGACGGCGAGTGCAAATCGGAGGGCACCAACGGGCGTCCCAGCGGTTGGAAGCAACCCGGTGACGCCGGCAAACCAGAAGCCGATCCATGCAACGATCTGGATGATCAGG
>JAYUWU010000093.1:0-13543 GCA_043753365.1 Gemmatimonadaceae bacterium
GGACCTCTCCTGAACGAGACGTACAAGGGGAAGTTCCTGGTGAAGGGGACGCAGATCACGTTTACCCCCGATCCCAACAAGCGAAGCCGGAGGCCGCCCCCGATAGTTGGCGCGATTTCGGGCGACCGCATGCAGATCCCGTATATCGTTGCGGAGGGGCAATCGAAGCATCCACTGCGGCTCGACATGAAACGGACCAACGGCTGGTAGTCCGTTGAAGCTGTTTTCAGGTCGTGCACTGCCTGCCTTGGCGATGGTGTTGTCGACAGCGTGCACGGCCGCATCTCCCCCGTCGCCTCAGGGATCGAGTCTCCGATTCCTTCTCATCAACGATGTCTACTTCGGTGACACTCTGCGCGATGGAACGGGCGGGCTTGCACGTGTAGCGACGCTCCGCGATTCCCTCGTTCGCAACGGCCCGGTCACGTTTGTTCTTGCAGGCGATTTCTTTTCGCCGAGCTTGATCAGCAAGTGGTATCGCGGCGAGCAGATGCGGCAGCAGTTCAATGCCGCGAAGCTCGATCTGGCGACCTTTGGCAATCATGAGTTCGAGATCGACCGGGATACGCTCTTCGCACGAATTGCCGTCTCCAGCTTCAAGTGGACTTCGGCCAACTGCATGCTGCGGCCGTCCGGCGCACCGTTTCCCGGTGTTTCGCGCTGGGACACGGCGACGATGAGCGGCGTGAAGGTTGGAGTATTTGGTGTCACTCTGGCTGGTGATTATCGCAGCTATGTTCGCTGCTCGAATCCTGACAGTGCGGCGCACGAGTCGATCATTGCGTTGAGAGCAGCGGGTGCGGAAGTGATCTACGGTCTGACGCACCAGACGCTCGAGGCCGACAGCGCGCTCCTCGCGCGCGAGCCTGATCTTGCCTTCATACTCGGCGGACACGAGCACGACAATCATCGCATTCTCGTCGGCGGGAAGCGTCTGCTGAAAGCGGATGCAAATTCGCGCACCGCGCAGCTGCTGACGTTGACTCGTGGACCGAATGGATGGGTTCAGGGTGACCAGCTCATAACTATCGACCGGAGAATTCCGTTCGAGCCGGCGACGCAGGCGATTGTCGAGGCGTGGACCGACAGTGTAGTGAAGCGACTGGGGCCGGAACGCGTCATTGCGACTACAGCGGTTGCGCTCGACGCGCGAGATGTCACGAACCGCGCGCGTGAGTCGCCGCTTGGCGACATCGTGACGGACGCAGTGAGGCTCGGGACTGGTGCCGATGTCGCGATCATGAATTCGGGGACGATGCGGCTCGATGATGTCATCCCTGCAGGGCCGATCACCAACTATCAGATACAGTCGATCTTTCTTTTCCCTGACGAAAGCAGGATGGTGACTTTTCCGATAACCGGTGCGCGGGTTCGTGAGATACTCGAGCATGGGGTCGCGGAAGGATCGGTGGGGAAGGGGCCGTATCTTCAGGTTTCGGGAGTGAAATTTTCCTGGGATATCAAGCGGCCGTCGGGGTCGAGGATCGTCGGTGACGTGATGCGGAGCGATGGGCGGGTTATCGGGGCGTCAGAGGTGATCAGGCTTTCGTTCGGGGTGTACCCGTCATGTTCTGGTGGCGATGGTTATGTCGTACCGGAATCTAAAGAGGCATGCGGGAACCTCAGCGCTGCTCCGCCAGCTGTCGAGTTGCTGATGAAGCACATTACTGAGCGACTCGGCGGAAAGGTTGAGGCTCCGGTCGCCAACAGGGTCATAAGGCTCTGACTCACTCATCAAATGCAAATAGCGAATAGCGAATAGCTAACGCGAGTAGCGAGCAGCTAACAGTAAGAAGTCGCTATTCGCTGTTCGCATTTGAGAACAGAGGTAGGGGGCGGGGCGGCCCTGTTTATCGTGACACAATTTCCTTACATGACCCGTACTGACACCCGCACATGATCTTGTGCATTTTCAGAATTAAGAAAATCCCTCAGGATCCACATACACATTACAGCGAGTCATGACGACAAACCGAAGGGAATTCCTGAAAAAGGGAACGCTCGTCGCCGGCGCGATCGCGGCGGAAGCAGCGTTTCGCAGAGCACACGGCCTCGCGCCGCTTCCGATGCAGCCGTCGATGCCGGAGCCGCCAGCGCCGGTGATGGACGCAGCGACTCGCGAGCTGATGATGGACGCTCTCAACTCGGCAAAAATGGCAGGAGCCAGCTACGCTGATGTGAGAATCGGCCGCTATCTCCAGAACTTCGTTTCGACGCGTGAGCAGCAGATCACGAATGTTGTTGACACAGATTCAATTGGCGCTGGAGTGCGCGCCCTCGTCGACGGCACGTGGGGCTTCGCCGCAACGCGCACGATGACAAAAGACGGAATCGCAGCGGCAGCGCGGAAGGCTGTCGCGGTGGCAAAGGCGACACGCATCGGTCGCTCCTCGCCGATCGAGCTCGCGCCCGCGCCCGCTCACACCGACGTTGCGTGGAAGAGTGCCTACACGATCGATCCGTGGACGATTCCGATCGAGCAGAAAGCTGATCTTCTTCTCAGGGCAAATGCCGCCGCGATGAAGGCGCGGAACGTCAAGTTCGTTTTCAGCGGCCTCTTCTTCAGAAAGAACGAGCGCAACTACGCCGACACGAACGGGTCTGTCATCACGCAGACCATCATTCAGAGCTGGGCGCCGATGCAGATCACTGCAATCGCACCCGACCAGTCTGACTTCCAGAATCGCGCGAACGTATCGCAGCCGATGGGCCGGGGTTGGGAGTTCATCCTTTCCGAGGATCTTCCAGGCAATGCGATCAAGTGGGGCGAGGAAGCTTCGGAGAAGCTCAAGGCAAAGCCGGTCGATGTGGGCCGCTACGACCTCGTGCTCGATCCCGCACACCTCTGGCTCACGATCCACGAGTCCATCGGACATCCAACCGAGCTCGACCGCGCAAACGGTTACGAGGCCAACTACGCCGGAACCTCGTTCCTCGCGCCGCCGGAGAAAGTCCTCGGCAAGCTCAAGTATGGCCCGGAGTTCATGAACATCCAGGGCGACCGCACGCAGGAAGGTGCTCTTGCCACGGTCGGCTACGACGATGAAGGTGTGAAGCCCGACAACTTCCTCATAGTCAAGAACGGAATCTTCAATGATTACCAGACGACGCGCGAGCAGGCGAACTGGCTCAAGTGGTGGTATGACTCCCAGGGTATTCCGACGCGGTCACACGGCTGCTCGTATGGCGATTCATGGTCGAGCGTGCAGTTCCAGAGAATGCCGAACGTATCGATGCTGCCGGGCGAAAAAGAGCAGGGCATGGAAGACATCATCGCTGCTACCGACCGTGGTATCGCGATCTCCGGCGAGGGCTCGTTCTCAATCGATCAGCAACGCTACAATGCACAGTTCGGCGGCCAGGTCTTCCACGAGATCAAGGGTGGAAAGATCGTCGGCATGCTCAAGGACGTCGCTTACCAGATCCGCACGCCGGAGTTCTGGAATTCGATGGACATGATTGGTGGCAAGCAGAGTTATCGCATGGGAGGAAGCTTCTTCGATGGCAAGGGTCAGCCACCGCAGGTGAACGCGGTGAGTCACGGCTCACCGCCTGCGCGCTTCCGTAACGTCAACGTCATCAACACCGGAAGGAAGGCATGAGATCCCCCAAGCGACTTATACCGGCGACCGCCGAAGCGGAGATCCTTTCGCAGGCTGAATCGCAGGCGATCGTGGAGAAGGTGGTCAAGATGTCGAAGGCGGACGCGATCAGCGTCACCGTCGGCAGCACAGTCACGAACAACGTGCGCTTCGCCGCGAACAACGTGTCGACGGCTGGCAGTGTTGCCGACATCCAGATTTCAGTCACCAGCTCATTCGGCCCGAAGCGGGCGACAGTCGTCACCAACAACACGGCGGATGATGCGCTGCTCGCAGTCGTCCGGCAGGCTGAAGCACTCGCCAAGCTGGCGCCAGATGATCCCGAGGCGATGCCAAACCTCGGGCCCCAGAACATACGCGTGGTAAATGCAGCGTTTCCGGGAACTGAGACGCTCGACTCCGCCGCGCTCGCCCAGGCTGCGATGACGGCGCTCGAACCTTCGCGTCGCGCCGGCGACCTCTCAGCCGCCGGTTACCTCGTCGTCAACACGGCTACTAACGCGCTTGGCAACAACGACAAGCTGTTCGCATATCACAAGGCAACGAACGCGAACTACACGGTCACCGTTCGAACGACTGACGGCACGGGATCAGGCTGGGCGGGCGCTGAACATCCGGACTGGAGACAGCTGGACATCGCTGGCGTCAGCGCGCGCGCGATCGACAAGGCACGTCTGTCGCGGAATCCAGTCGGTATCGAGCCTGGACGTTATACGGTAATTCTCGAGCCGCAGGCGGTGGGTGATCTGGTGCAGCTGATGGGCTTCTATGCAGATGCCCGATCATCCGACGAAGGCCGCAGCCCGTTCACGAAGCAGGGTGGCGGAAACAAGATCGGCGAGAAGGTCGTTGACTCGCGGATCAGCATAACCGCCGATCCATTCGACCCGATGATTCTTTCACAGCCTTGGGACGGAGACGGACTTCCGCTGGGCAGGCAGACGTTCATCGACAAGGGTGTGCTCAAGGAGCTCTACTACTCGCGCTTCTGGGCGAAGAAGATGAGCAAGCAGCCGACGGGCGCTCCGACGTCGTTCATCATGAGCGGTGGCACGACGTCGGTCGAGGAGATGATCCGCACCACGCAGCGCGGTGTTCTCGTGACGAGACTGTGGTACCTGCGCGAGGTGGATCCACGCACGATTCTCTACACGGGACTGACCCGCGACGGGACTTTCCTCGTCGAGAACGGCAAGATCTCCAGGGCGATCAAGAACTTCCGCTTCAACGATTCGCCGTTGTTCATGCTTAACAATGTAGAGGCGATGGGACGGCCTGTGCGCCTTGCCGGTACGGAAGCGGGTGGTGCTGTTGCGGTGCCCCCGATTAAGGTGAAGGACTTCAACTTCACGTCGCTGTCGGACGCCGTGTAGCGGTTTTTGAATGCCTGAATGCGAGCACTGGAATCCAGATCCACGCCAGCCATACCACACGCTCGATTATCGTAAGACTTCCGAGAGTCTGCCACGCCACAACCGGAAGTGTGGCCGCGGACGCAATGCCGTGAACGCGTGGTCTCGTACGCTTCACGATCTGCACGGCACCAGAACGTCGCTCACGTAGCTGCTGCTCAATCAGGCGGCCGACTTCTTCCGGAGCGCGTGTACGCCATCCCGGGACGTTCATCAAGTTCCACGCGGCGACGGTTCTTCCGTACCCGTGATTGTTTGACGCTGCCACGAGGAAAAGCCCGAGTTCATCCGCAACCCGTCGGATACCTGCTTCCTCACGGTCGAACTGTGCGAGTCCGCGCGGTGCTGCATCGATCAACTCGATCGCGGCGAGGTTCGGCAAAGCGTCGGCGCTATCGAGTAGCTGAGTGGTGACGGAATCGAGATTGCGGTTCGGGAGAGCGATTATAGTGACCGGTGGGATGCCCGCTGACACCGCGCCTGGCAGGAGATTGCCGCGCTTGTTCAAAAGCAGCGTATCGGTTTCAGAGATTCCGAGGACGATCGTCGACATGATCCGGTGGAAGCGGCCTTCGACGCCGGTCAGTAGCGAGGTGCCGTCGCCGGCGCGCGTCGGGTTGCCTGATCGAGCGGCGACGGCACCCGCAAACTTCACGTGGTCAGTTACGTACGCGATGTTGAATCCGCCCGACCTGTGCCAGTGGCGGTTCATTTCTGCATCGTAACGTTCGCGGACATCGTGCGATATTCCCGTGTGACTGTGGAAGTCGACGATGACGAAATCAGGATTTAGCGCCGCTATCGCGGCCATTCCGCGAGGCAGAAATGCTGCCGCCGCTTCGAGTGCCAGCGTCGCAACAAGAAAGCAGGCTGCGGCCAGTGCGCGTCGTCTGGGTAGTGGGCGCCCTGACCGAATGGCCGACCAGAGCAGCACGAGCAATGCTGCGCTCACGAGCAGGGCGACTGTCTGTTGTGTGGAGAGGAGCGTGAGGGCATCGAGTATTCTCGAGAATGGCGAGAACACCAGATACGAGTAAGGGAGCTCGACGGGGACGGTCGATGCGACGGAATTGCCGAGTGAGTCGGTGACACTTTCCACGCGTCCCGCGAGCGCGACCAGTGCCACTGACAACGCGGTTGCATGCCAATGTTTGCGGAAGAATTGCATTGAGCGCGTTGTCGTGGTCCAGCTCCGATATGCGGCCCGGGCGCTTGGGCCAGCTGCTAGTCAGCCTAAGGTAAACTCCCCGTGTTTCGACCGTAACTGTAGGGTCAGCTGGTGATGCGCCCCGATTTCCAGACCCGGGGCTTTGTGAATGGGAGCGCCGCGCCTCCGCCGCTTCGGCTGGATGTGGGCAGCACGTATCGCCTGCGGCTGATCAATCTCCATCCCTACTGGAGGGTCGAGTTCAGCCTTGGTGGCGACACTGCGATAGCACGGTGGCGCGCCGTGGCGAAGGACGGTGCCCATCTGCCGCCCTCGCAGGTGAACATCGGTGCCTCGTATTTACTTACCGGACCGGGTGAAACTGCCGATTTCGATTTAAGCCGACGCATGCCGGTCACATGCGGCTGCAGGTGAGAACGAGGGCTCAGGGCTGGAATGTGCCCATAGATGTGATCATCAGTGAACCGAAGCGGACGGCGGCGGCTGCACGATGGGATCGTCGACGCCAAGGGTACAAGCTACTGGCGCGGACCGTAGTTCGGCCTATGATCGTATGTCGTAACGCAACAGACGCGGACTCCCTTGCCGGTTGTTCAAACTGATACTACCGTTGCTGACCTTCGTTTCTTACGGCATGCAACGTTGAGGCTCGTCTGCCAAGCAAGAGATCATTGGACAGTTTTGACAAGCCTCTACCGCCTCGCTGGGGTGGTCTATCGCGTTTAACTGGCGTCCTCAGAGGGATTCCAGCTTCCGCGCAGCTTTTACGTTCGGGCGACACTGATCCAACGGGCGCCCTCAATAAGCGACCGGAATGGTCGCCTGACGGGAAGAAGATTCTGTACCGCACGGCCAAGCAGATCGCCGTGCAGCCGTTTCCCTGGAGGCGCAGGTCATGATCGTTCATGGCCGGGTTCATGAAGTGCGCTCGCTGCTGCGCGGAGCGAGCCTAAGATGATGCGGGCGAACTTCGCGGGAGCCAGGTGAACGATGTAGCAACGAGACTCTCCGGCGCGCTGGCCGACCGCTACCGGGTCGAGCGCGAGCTCGGACAAGGCGGAATGGCCACCGTGTATCTCGCCGAGGACGTCCGGCATCACCGCAAGGTCGCGATCAAGGTGCTGCACCCGGAGCTGAGCGCGGTGCTGGGACCCGACCGATTTCTCAAGGAGATCGAGCTCACCGCCAACCTGCAGCATCCTCACATCCTGCCGCTCTTCGATTCCGGCGCAGCCGACAACCTGCTGTTCTATGTCATGCCGTACGTTGAGGGCGAGACGCTGCGGCAGAAGCTCGCGCGTGAGCATCAGCTGCCCATTGCCGACGCGTTGCGGATCGCGGCGGACGTGGCCGACGCGCTGGAGTACGCGCACAAGCGCGGCGTCGTGCACCGCGACGTCAAGCCGGAGAACATCCTGCTGCACGACGGGCGGCCGCTGGTGGCCGACTTCGGAATCGCGCTTGCGGTGCAGCATGCTGGCGGCACGCGCATGACGCAGACCGGCATGTCGCTCGGCACTCCCCAGTACATGGCCCCCGAGCAGGCGATGGGCGACAAGGCGGTGGACCTGCGCGCGGACGTGTACGCTCTCGCTGCAGTGACTTACGAGATGCTCGCCGGCGAGCCGCCTTTCAGCGGACCGACCCCGCAGGCGATCGTCGCGAAGGTCATGACTAGTGATCCTGTCCCGTTGTGTGAGCTCCGCAAGACCATTCCGCTGCACGTGGAGGCCGCCGTCCTCACGGGCTTGCAGAAGCTGCCGGCCGACCGTTTTGCGACGGCCGGCGATTTTCGCGCGGCTCTGACGGATCCGCGCAGTGATGCGGCCGTCCGCGCGGCGGCGCCAACTCCACCGGCTACAGGCTCTCTGACGCGTCGAAAGTGGCTGCTGCCCGCGGGAGCGCTCGCGCTGGTCGCTCTGGGAGCGGCGGCGGCGTGGATCGTCAAGCCGGTGCCGGCATCGGGTCGACTTCCCGTGCAATTCCCGCTCTACATAGATTCGGCGCACCAGGTCGGCACCGCCTGCTGCGGCTACCAGGTGGCGATCTCTCCCGATGAAAAACAGTTCGTTTACGTAGGGGCGCACGACGGGGTTCGCCAACTCTATTCGCGGCAATTGAACGAGCTCGTCGCTCATGCCGTCCCCGGAACGGAAGGCGCCCTCGAGGTATTCTTCTCTCCGGACGGCAACTGGCTCGGATTCAGGACGAGGCGCGGGCGAGGCGGCGGACGAGCGGCCGCCGTCGGCGACTATGAGCTCAGAAAAGTACCGGCGCGCGGTGGAGCCCCACTCACGATCGCGACCGTCCAGGGCTTTCCATACGGCGGAACCTGGCTGTCCGATGGAACTATCGTTTTTGCGGGTGAGGGAGTGTTGTACGCCGTCTCGGCGGACGGCGGCACTCCGACCAGGATCGGCGTGCCCGATTCGAGTTACCGGAACCCGTCGAGCGTGGCCGGCACCAGCTCCGTGCTGTACGCGCGCTTCCGCCCGGACGGGGGTCCGCGCGTCGGCGTGTTGGATATACGCAGCGGCGCCGAGCACTACATCACCGACGGCGCCCGGCCAGTATACAGTGCCGCTGGATACCTGACCGTCGCGCGTGGAGGATCGCTCGTCGCGCAAAGCTACGAACCGCGAAGGGGCGCGATGAGCGGCTCACCCCGCACGCTGACCGACAACCTCAGCAGGCCGATCGATTACGACATATCTGCCCGCGGACTGTTGGCTTATCAGTCCGGCACGGCGGGCGCAGCCGTGGATTTCGTGGAGAACGGAGTGGCGCGAGAGATCAATGTCCCGGTGAACGCGAACCATTACGACAGCCCGCGGATCTCTCCCGACGGCCGGCGCCTGGCGGTCGCGATGGGCGGGATAGCGGGCGGCCACCAGATTGTGGTCCACGATATCGAGCGGAAGACGACATTGCGCCTCACGTTCTCGGGAAACAGCGAGTATCTCGCATGGACGCCGGACGGACGCAGCCTGGTGTACAGCGGCGATTCGCTGGTGAGGATCCAGCCCGCGGACCGCAGCGCACCCGAGCGAGTCATCCTCTCGGTCGGCCCGCGGATCATCAATCAGGTTTCCGTCGGCGGCAAGTGGCTGGCTTACGCGTTGCAGGACCCAGCCGATGCCAACACTTCGGACATTTTTATAACTTCACTTGATTCGGCACAGGGGCAACCCTACCAGGCCACTCCTTTCGGCGAGACGGCCCCGGCGCTCTCGCCTGACGGCAAATGGCTGGCGTACGTGTCTGACGAAAGCGGCCGCGCCGAGGTGTACGCGAGCGCGGTGCCGGTCGCGGGCGCGCGCGAGGTCATCTCGAACAATGGGGGGCAGGAGCCGGTGTGGAGCCGTGACGGGCGAACGCTGTTTTATCGCACGATCGAAGGGGCTGTCGTCGCGGTCTCGATCACCGGCCAAGGTTCTCCCACAGTCGCCGGCCGCCGTGAGATCTTCCGATCGTCACACGAGCTCTCCGAAGGCGGCTCAGACTACGATGTTCTTCCGGATGGAAAGGGGCTGGTGATGGTGCGGTCTGCCCGCACCGGCGCACCGATCGTGGTTCTCACCGATGCATTCAGCGACATCTTCAGGCCGACGCCCTGACCGAGACAAATCAGAGGACGTGAAGCCCATCGCAAGGTCGCGATCGAGGTGCTGCACCCCGAGCCTGGGGATGTATTAACTCTGCACCGTGTAACTCTTGTAGAGTCAGGGAGTTTGACAATGCGCCCGGAGGGGCTCGAACCCCCAACCTGCTGATCCGAAGTCAGCTGCTCTATCCAATTGAGCTACGGGCGCGTCGCGTGAATAATACGCGGCGTCGCCATCCCCGGGTACAGACCCGCGACCGTCGACTCCTCGGACTGTGGATTCCGGTCTATGCTTCCCTTCGGTAGGTGGTTCTGACTAGCGGTCGCAACGTGAGCCGCATGGTTTCGGCGGCGGAGGGAAACTGACAGATTCCAGAATCGCGCCGATCTCATCACAATCGGCGCCGCTATTCGCGCAAACGTTTTTCAGGCCTGAATACGAAATGCTCAAGGAAGGCGACAAGGCTCCCGATTTCGACCTGGAGGCTGACGACGGCAGCCGCGTATCACTCACATCGCTCCGCGGCCGCAATGTCGTGCTGTTTTTTTATCCCAAGGACAACACGCCCGGCTGCACGAAGGAAGCATGCGGATTCCGCGATGCATTGCCACGCTTCGACGAACTCAACGCGGAAATCTTCGGCGTCAATCACGGCGATGCAAAGTCACATGCTAAGTTCCGTGCGAAGTTCGCGCTGCCATACCGCCTGCTCGTCGATGAGGATCACGCGCTTTCCGACGCTTACGGTGTCTGGAAGGAAAAGTCGATGTTCGCAGTGAAGTTCATGGGGATCGAGCGCACGACTGTACTGATCGACAGCGAAGGCAGAATCACGCGAATCTTCAGGAAAGTAAGAGTCAACGGTCACGTCGATGCCGTCGAAGACGCCGTGGAGAGCCTCGGCGAGAGTTAGATTACAAGAAGCATCGCGAGTCAGCGAGCCCCCAATTCCGGAATCGCCATGAGTTACAAGATCCAGCAGCATCGCATTAGCCGGCACGGCGCCAGCTATCACTTCGTGTCGTACGCCGGCCAGCCTGCCAACGTGCGCAAAGGCGAAGAGGCAACCGGACCGATGTGGTACATGATGCGTGCAGGAAAACGCTGGCCGGTAATGCCCCAGGTCCTCGGCCAGACCGACGCTGAGACAATGCGGATTCTCGCTACCTGGCTCGAATCCCAAGGGCTCCCCGACAGCTGACATCCGGGCCGGTATGGTCCTGATATTGCCCTCGTAAGTGTATTCGCCGGCGACCGTGCCGGCCACCACAGGCGAGGCAGCGATGGGAATATTCGACAAGGCAGGATCCATCTTCGACAACGACAAGGAAGATGAGAAGAAAACCGGCGCGCCGCCGAATTTTGGCGATACGACCTCAGGCGGGACGAGCGGACGAAACGCTCCAGCAGACTTCTCCGATGTGACATCGGGCGAATCCACGAGCGCTCCGGCTTCATCTGCGGGCGGTACCTACACCGTGAAGAGCGGCGACTCCCTCAGCAAAATCGCAAAGGCCCAATACGGCGACGGCAGCCAGTGGAAGCGCATCTACGAAGCCAACCGCGACAAGATCTCGAACCCCGACCTGATCCATCCGGGTCAGGAACTCACTATCCCCGACGCGTGATCATCAGGAAAGGAGAAACACAATGAACGTTTTCAGAAACAGGCGCACAGCCGTCGTGCTGGCAATCGCTCTCGTTGCGACGGCAGCGTGCAGCAAGAAAGCCGACGACACTGTCGTTGCGGTAGACACTTCGATGAATATGATGCCGCCAATGACGAACGAGCTCCGTGTCGACGAGATCGAGATCGGGAAGGGACTGGATGCCGATAAGTCGGTCCGCGACGGCACAGACGATTTCGGTGTGCGCGACACTATCTACGTCGCAGTTCAGACCGACGGATCGGGCAGCGGAACCCTCGCAGCGAAGTTCACGTTCCAGGATGGCCAGACGGTCGAGGAGACCTCACAGAATATTTCGCCGACTGCCGAAGCGTGGCACGAGTTCCACATGCAGAAGGCGACCGCATGGCCGGCAGGGAACTACAAGGTCGAGGTCATGCTGAACGGAATGTCTGCAGGAACGAAGGACTTCAGCATCAAGTAAAAGAGGGTTCGCGGGAGAAAGAAGGGGATGGCATCGCGCCATCCCCTTTTTTGCCGCCGCTTCGTATCTTGGTTTCAGATATGGATAATCAGCGGCGCCACGCTTTACTCAGACTCAAATTCCGCGTACCATGTTTTCCAGACGTTTGAGATTCGACAAGGGAGGCAAGGCTCTGTTCGTTACGGGCGGCAAGCGGGTGCCGCAGTCACGGACGCTTCGGTTGGTGTGTAGCGCGTTCATCGCGATCATCGGCGTCACAATGCAGCCTTCCCGGGCGAGCGCGCACGACGGTATCAGGAACTCGGCGCCCGCCAATGGGGCAGTGGTGGGAGAACCCGTTGGCGAATTACGTCTTGAATTTGCCCAGGCACCCGATCCCCGCTTTCTGAGCGTCGAGCTCTCTGGACCAGGTGGCGCCCTCGTAACCCTCGGCCCTCCGGTGATTGCCGGAGCCATTGTCGCAATTCCTGTTACCGGTGCGGTCGTCGCGGGAAAGCACACGATTTCCTGGCGAGTGGTCGGACGCGACGGTCATCCAGTCTTAGGAGAAATAGTCTTCACCTATGCTGGCCCACTGCCGGCTCAGCCCCTGGACCGCGTCACGCTCCCAGTTCATCACGATCCTCAGTCGTTTCCGGCGAGTTCCTCGTTCAGCGCCGAGTCGCCCGTTTTTGCTGCGATTCGATTCCTGCAGTTCGTATCGCTGTTGTCAATTATCGGTGCGATCGGATTCTACTATGTCGTTCTCGGGCGACTGCATGAAAGCCTCGACGCCGAAAGTGTAATCACTCGGGCGACACGCACTGCAGCTACCACAGGCCAGATTGCGTCGCTCAGTCTCATCCTGGTGGCCGCGTTGCGTCTCGCCGCGCAATCGCGGGCGATGCACGGGGAATGGGCTGGGATGACGGAAATGCGGCCAATGATCATCGGGACGATTTGGGGTATGGGCTGGCTTCTCCAGCTGGGCGGAGCAATCGTCGCCGCGGTGGCGTTGCTGGCCATGCGAGGCTCGATACGATGGTGGATTGCAGCGGCGGGCGCCCTGGCGTTAGCTGTATCCGCGTCTCTTTCCGGACACGCCGCGTCGGCGAGTCCCGCGGTTCTGACCATTATCGCAGACGCGCTGCACATTGTCGGCGCGGGAGGGTGGCTGGGGACGCTTCTTCTGCTCCTTGTTGCGGGGGTTCCGGCGGCGCGACACGCTGAATCCGGGTTCGGTGCGCCGATCGCGGCCGCAATGGTCAACGCGTTCTCACGTGCGGCCCTGATTTTCGCGACGATCGTTGGTGTGACTGGTGTCACGGCGGCATGGATACATGTGGGTTCGATCGCGGCTCTATTCTCGAGTACCTACGGAAACACCCTTCTGTTGAAGCTTGGGACTCTTACCGTCGTCGTCTTTACTGGAGCCTATAACTGGCTTCGCGTGCGGCCGGCTCTGGGCACCGGGCACGAGGGAATCGCCAGGCTGAGGAGATCGGCGACCGTCGAGCTTCTTGCAGGTGTGATCGTTCTAGTGATTACCGCCGTGCTCGTTGCCACGCCCACGCCGCTTGATTGAGGTTTCTTTCCGAAGCCAGCTTTGATCCGGGCGGCACTCATGTTAGCTCTATTCGAGACCCTGATGAGGATTACTGAAAT
>JAYUWU010000094.1:0-13189 GCA_043753365.1 Gemmatimonadaceae bacterium
CCGCCCTGACCCTTGAGCCTGATCTTCGATCCGGTATCGACTCCAGGTGGAACAGTGATGAGGACCTTCTTGCGCGTGCGAACTTCTCCCGCGCCGGCACAGGTTGGGCACGGCTGTGACGGCACCTGACCCCTGCCGAGGCATACGGGGCACGGCCGATTGACAGCAAATCCACCCTGCCCAAATGAAACAGAGCCCCGGCCCGAGCACTCCGGACAGGTTTTCATCGTAGCCCCGGGAGCCGCGCCACTCCCGCGACAGGTCCCGCACTCTTCGTTTACCTCGATCTCAACCGGTACTTTTCCGCCGCGCGCCGCCGTGCGGAACGGTATCTCCAGGCTCGTCTCGATGTTCTGGCCGCGCTGGGGCCCTGACGGCCTTGACTGCGAGCGCCCGCCTCCGCCGAAGATCGAGCCGAAAAGGTCGCCAAGGCCGCCCAGGCCCCCAACGTCGAAGTCCTGATAGTTGACGTTGGAGTTCGCGCCACCCGCCGGACGCTGAGATGAGCCTGGGCGTGAGGGGGTGCCACCGAAGCCACCGAAACCGCCAAAGGCACCGAGCCGCCGCATGTCGTCGTACTGCTTCCGCTTCTCGACATCGCCGAGGACGTTGTTCGCCTCGGAGATTTCCTTGAACCTGTCAGCGGCCTTCGGGTCGCTCGCATTGGCGTCGGGATGATACTTCTTCGCGAGCTTGCGATACGCCTTCTTGATTTCGTCCTGGGTAGCCGTGGACGGAACTCCCATTACTGCGTAGAAGTCCTTTGTCGGGGCCATTTACCTTCTGCTCAGCGGGAGCCCGAATGCTGGCGCACGACCACCCTGGCCGGCCTCAGCAGCTGACCCTTGAACGTGTAGCCGACCTGGTAGACCTGTGACACAGTGCCATCGAGGTCTGCACTCCTGGCGGGCTCAGTCGCTACAGCCTCGTGCAGCGCCGGGTCGAATTTCTCTTCAACGGGATTCAGAGGCTCGAGGCCAGCGGCGCGAAGCTGCTTGTCGAGTTTCTTCTCGACCATGTCCACGCCCTGTACAATCGTCGCGCACTCAGTAACCGAAGGATCGAGATCGGCGAACCTCGAGATGTCGTCGAGTGGATCGAGCAGCTGCTTTACCAGGTCGGCCTGGCCACGCACTTCAGCCTCACTCCGTTCCTTCATCATTCGCTTGCGAAAGTTGTCGAACTCGGCGGCCAGCCTGAGAAATTTGTCACGCTCTGTCGTCAGCTCGCGCTGCAGCTCCGAGATGCGCTCGTCAGTATCCTGTGCCGCATCCTGCGGCTCCAGCTCAACTTCAATTACCTCCGCGAAATCCGACGCACCATCTGCGGCGGTGTCGAGGGGACTGCTGACCGTCGGGTCGCTAGAGCCTTGGCTATCTGTCATCTCTTGAATTTAACCTGATTGAAGTGCCCGCCGAACCATATCGAGCGCGGCCTGGGCAGCCCTTTGACGTATCTCTTCCCTTGTTCCAAACAAGCGGAGACAGTGAGCCTGGGTCTCAAGCCCGTCCTGCGCCACCCACACCATTCCGACAGGTTTCGAGGCCGTTCCGCCACCCGGGCCGGCAACGCCAGTGATGCCTATGCCGATATCGGTACCAAGCATCTCGCGGACTGATCTCGCCATCTTTGCCGCGACAACCTCGCTCACCGCGCCGTGCTCATCGAGCTCGGCATCGGTGACTCCAAGCAGGTTGCGCTTCACCGAGTTGTCGTAGGCGATCACGCCGCCCGCAAACACGTCGCTCGAGCCAGCAATCGCGGTTAGCCGCTCTCCAAGCATGCCGCCAGTGCAGCTCTCAGCGACCGCTATTCGAACACCCCGCCTTCTGCTTGCATCGAGAACTATGTCCGCGAGATCAGCAGCATCCTCGCCAAAGACATACCGTCCCGCGGCAGCGCGAAGTTTCACCAGCGCTGCCGCAAGTTTCGCGTCTGCTTCGGATGACGGAAGTCCTCTCGCTGTAACGCGCAGGTCTACGCCTTCGACACCGGGAAGAAAGGCGAGTCCCATTCCATCCACACCGCGCGCAAGATCACCGAGCTGGTCGGCGAGCGCCGACTCAGCGATTCCTGTGGTACGCAGCGTTCTCGAGCGAACTACCGGGATCGTTCCATCAGCCGCGGCACGCGCGGAAATCTTCTCGAATAGCTCATCGGCGAACAAGCCGCGCATCTCACGGGGAACGCCGGGCAGCATGGCGACCCAGCGACCCTTCTCATCCTCGAGCCATATGCCTGGCGCGGTACCGTGCCTGTTCGCCATTACGAACGCGCCGTCGGGAATCATTGCCTGCGTGATGTTCGACTCCGGGAATCCCCCCGGGCGGCGCAGACGGGCCCATCGCTCTTTCATCGAGTCGACGATGGCTTCGTCCCGATACATTCCCCGCCCGAAGAGCGAAGCAATCACCGATTTCGTCATGTCATCGGCCGTCGGCCCGAGCCCGCCGGTCGTGATTACGGCGCCGGTACGCTCGATCGCCTGCGAGACTGCTGCTGCGATGTCTGTCGCATTGTCACCGACAGTCGCTCGATGCGTGATCTCCACGCCGATCGATGCCAGCTCGCGAGCGAGCCACGCAGCGTTCGTGTCGATGGTAAAGCCGAGGAGGAGTTCGTCCCCTATCGTGACGATCTCGACCTTCATCGCTCAGCCGGCGAAGACGCGGCCGTAACGCTTGATGTAGAGACCAAGCGAATAGATGGTGAGCACGACCGCGGCGACCATAGTGGTAATTCCAGCAAGCCCGTTGAACCACGCGAATGCCTGCCACGCGCTGTTGTCCCAACCATTTCTCGAGGCAAGCGTCGACGCAAAGAACCAGAAGTACGCAGTGCCGACCCACGTCCACTGAAACCCTGTCTTCCACTTCGCGGGGCCGATGGCCGCGATAACGGTGCCCTTCCTCGCTGCCAGCTGGCGGAAAACTGTCATGAACAATTCTCTGCCAAGAACAATGGCGACGATCCACCACGGGAGCGCAATTTCGCCGAAGGGCGTCTGGAACGGGAAATCGTGCGCCGCGTCAAACGAGCCGCGGCCCGGGGCAAGCCAGTCGGTCGGAGGCGACATGAGGACGAACATCGGTATCAATGTCGCAAACAGCAGAAGCTTGTCTGCGAGCGGATCGAGCAACCGGCCGAGGTCGGTTTCGAGATTGTGCGTGCGCGCGAGCATCCCGTCTACGTAATCAGATACTGCTGCGATGATAAAAATGACGAACGCCGCAATGCGTGCAAACGGCGAGCTTATGAACGGCAGAGCCGCGATGAGCGGGGCCACCAGTATCCGACCGATCGTTATGGCGTTCGGGAGATTGACTGACACCGCGTCTCAGGCGAGCGCTTTGAGAACCAGCTTGCTGACAGCCTTCAGGGTGTCGAACACTCCATCACCCTCGATCGCCACTGCCTCGAAGTAGGACGCGCGTTCTACCCATTCGCCGGTCGGCAGCTGGTCGATGAGATTTTCGCCCGCATGATACGGATCGGGCGTGACACGAGCCTTTGCCGGGTCGTGATATTCCCAGCCCGGATTGAGCGCCGCCTGGAGGTCGCCGATCGGCGAAGCGTTCGGCAGGTCGCGTTTGTTGTACTGCACGACAAACGGAATCTTCGTGAGATCGTAGCCGTATTCGGCCATGTTGTCGTAGAGATTCTGCATCGACTCCAGATTCGCTTCCATTCTCTCGATCTGAGAATCGGCAACGAACACGACTCCGTCCACGTTCTTCAGGATGAGCTTCCGGCTCGCGTTGTAATAAACCTGGCCGGGCACGGTGTATAGGTGAAAACGGGTGTTGAAGCCCCGAATTGTGCCAAGGTCGACCGGCAGGAAATCGAAGAACAGCGTACGCTCGGTTTCTGTGGCGAGCGATATCAGCTTGCCGCGAGTGTCTGGTTTGACCTTGCCATAGATGTGCTCGAGATTCGTCGTCTTTCCGCCGAGGCCGGGGCCGTAGTAGACGATCTTGCAGTTGATCTCGCGCGCCGCGTAGTTGATCATCGACATCGCAGTTCTATCTCCTTACCAGTTGAACAGCTCGTCGATCTCGTCGCCGGCCCCGGCGAGGATGTTCGGCTGCGTTGCTCCGCTCTCACGCGCGCGGGTGTAGGCGCGGTCGAGGTGTGCAGTGAGCTCCTCCACCACCGGCTTCATCTTCAGGCGAACGAGGCCGATCGGCGTGCGGTTGTCGAACAGGGTAACGAGAATCAGCCGGCGCGCAACGTCGGCGACGTAAAGCGATTCTTTTTCGCCCTGATGGAACAGCGTCGTAAAATCTGTTTCACCAATGAGTCGCGCCAGCTGATCGTTGGCGCTGAAATCTGCTGCAGTGAGTGTAGCAAAAACGGTGGGATCGAAGTTGAGCTGCTGGCCCATCGTCGCGACGAGCTGGCCTGACCGGTCGGCAATCAGGGCAGAGTGAGCGCCGGTGTCGGCAAGGAACTTCTCGACCGTCTGCGTGAGAGCGGCGAGGTCCTCTTCGTCAAAAGACCAGGTTGCTGCGCCGGAGTTGGTCACTGTATCAGCCCAGCGTCGATTCGATGCTGCGCATCAGCGCCACGCCCCGCTGGCGCAGGACGGCCGACCGCTCCCATGCTATGTACTCTCGCAGCAGCCTCAGCGTGCCCATCGATGGCCGGGTGCGCAGATAGCTCAGAGCGGCGAAGCGCCGCAGCGGGTGCTTGCTGAAAAGGTCCCGGCTGTGCTGCCGCTGCAGTTGACTCCACGCGAGCGCGCCGCATGCGAGACCGGCGACGAAACCAAGTCCCGCCAGCTGGCTGTTACGGCTGCTGATCACATCGCCCGCCGTGCGGATAGTGCTTGTGCAATGGTCACTCCGTCAGCGTACTCCAGGTCCCCACCCACCGGCAATCCCCGCGCGATGCGTGTGACAGTGAGATGATATGGTGACAACTTGCGCTGAACGTACAGCGCTGTGGCCTCTCCCTCAATGCTCGGGTTGGTCGCGATTATGACTTCGCGAACGATTCCCCCCGCAACCCGGCTCTCGAGTTGGGGAATTGTCAGGTCGTCGGGACCGATTCCGTCGAGCGGCGAGAGTCGCCCGCCGAGCACATGGTACAAGCCCCGGAACTCTCCAGCCCGCTCGATCGCACCGATATCCGAGGCCTCCTCGACAGCGCAGATTATCGCGCCGTCCCTGCGGGAGTCGCGACATATCGCGCAGACATCTTCCTCGGTCAGGTTGAAGCAGCGGGAACATGGCTTGACGCGCTCGGCCAGTATGACAAGCGCTTCAGCGAGCCTGCGTGACTGTTCGACTGGCTGCCTCAACAAATGATATGTGAGGCGCATCGCGGTCTTTCTTCCGATTCCGGGAAGCCGGGCGAGCTCCGAAGCCAGTGCGTCGATTGCCGACACTCTAGAACGGGAGCTTGAACGGAAGGCCCATGCCTCCCGTGAGCTTTGACATTTCCTGCTTCGCCATTTCTGCCGATTTCTGCTGAGCGTCACGCAATGCCACCAGAAGGAGGTCCTCGAGCATCTCTACGTCAGACGCGTTAACAATTGACGGATCAACCCTCACCTTGGTAATCTGGCCCTTCCCATCGGCGTCGACCGTCACCATCCCGCCACCGGAGGTTCCGCTGACGGTCATTCCTCCCAGCTCTTCCTGAATTTTTTCGAGGCGGCTCTGCATCTGCTGCGCCTGCTCCAGCATTTTCGAGAAATCTGCCATCTGGCTGCCTTGTCGTATGGTTAGTCGAGCAGGTCGAGATCGAGCTCACGCACCGCTGCATCGAACAACGGATCCTGCGCACGAAGCATGCGAAGTCGCTCTTCCCGTACTGCTTCCGTCGTGAGGCGAACCGGGCGGCTGTCACTGCTTGCGCTCTGCTCGAGCTTCGTCTTCCAGTCCGCGCCGGCTGTCGAATCTACGGCTTTCTGCGGAGCCGGAGGGGTGACTCGCATGGGCGGCGCAGGTGTAGTGCGAACCGCTTCCGATGGGGTGTCGATTACGTGCGCGATCGGTCGCTCTGCATCGGCTTGCCGGGTCTCGGCGCGCGGGATCGGGCGCGATTCAGTGTGACGCGGCTTTCGCTGTTCCCCCTGTCGCGCCGAGCCCTCGCCTCCGCGCGGCGCGCCACCAAGCGTCTGCAGGACTTCCTCGATCGAGACGGCGCGATCGAGCAGCGCGAACCGAACGAGCAGCATCTCGACGAGAAGCTGTTGTTGAGTGCTTCGGCGAAACTGTGGCTCGATCGCAGTGAGCATCGACAACATTCGAACGAGATCGCCCGCCGAGAACTCTTCGCGATGAGTCTCAAGGGCTTCGAGCGCATGAGGTGAAAGGCCCTCCATCCGTCCATTGAGGATCACGGCAAGCTGAGCCCTGATCATGTCGCCAAGCCCGGAGAGAAACACCCCAAAGTCGACGCCACCGTCGGCGAGCCGCGCGACGGACGCGAACACATCGCCGGCGCGTCGCTCAGCGATCATAGTTATCACCGCGAGGTATTCGTCTTCGGGGACGAGGCCAAGCGCCTCGCGCACACGGTCGGCGGTGACTCCTGCTTCACCGATGGATATCACCTGATCAGTTAGCGACAGAGCATCACGCATCGATCCGTCAGCGGCGCGCGCGATCATTGCGAGGGCTTCGTCAGTGGCGGGAATACCTTCAGATCCCAGGACTGACTTGAGACGCGTGATGATCTCTGAAAGGCTGATCCGCTTCAGGTCAAAACGCTGGAGCCTGCTGAGGACCGGCGCCGCGGCCTGGGCAATTTTCTGAGGATCAGTCGTCGCGAAAACGAACACTACGCGGGGAGGCGGCTCCTCGAGAATCTTGAGTAGAGCATTCCAGGCCTCCCGCGTGAGCATGTGCGCCTCATCGACGATGTAGACCTTGTAGCGGTCATCGCCCGACGGGGCGTACATCGCGCGCTCACGCAGCTCCCGTGCGTCGTCGACGCCGCGGTTGGACGCGGCGTCGATCTCCACGACATCGAGGCTCGAACTCCCGCTCCAGATGCGCTGGCAGGAAATACATTCGCCGCACGGTTCACCGTCAGGCGACCTGTTCTCGCAGTTGAGCGCCATGGCGAGCACGCGGGCGAGAGTCGTCTTGCCGGTTCCTCGCGGGCCGCAGAGCAGATATCCATGTGCGACCCTTCCGCGCGCAATTGCACCGCGAAGCGTGTCGGACACATGGGACTGCACCGCTACGCCAGCGAAGTTTCGGGGTCGGTATTTCCGGGCTAGAGCGAGCGTCATTAAGGAGGGAAGATACCCCAGGCCTGACGGAGCAACGCAAGACACCGCATGCCGCTGCTACCTTCGGGGTCCTGACGGAGTTAGCGGGCTCGTGCCCTCCGGGACCTGGGGCACCCCAAATATAATCATTGCGGACTGCGGACTGAACTGCGGATTGCGGATTGCGGACTGCGGACTGCGGACTGCGGACTGCGGACTGCGGACTGCGGACTGACACGGTTCAAAAACTCCTTCCCTCCTGCAGTTCCGACGAGGTCGAAATAGACAGTGCCTGGAGGTACACGGGGAAAGGAGGCTCTGAAGTGCCAGGAGTTTTTGAAGGTCAACCGGGAGCGGCAGCCGATGTTTGTGAGATCGGGACCTTCAGCCCCTTTTTTGGAACTGCGGAACAGCGTGAGAGCGATGACGGCACCTGCTCAGTGCCTGGTTTTACCCTACGTGAAGAAATTCGCGAGACCGGGAGCCACTGCGTCGACGCTGGCATCCCCCTTCAAAAACTCCTGGCACTTCGAAACCTCCTTTCCCCATGTAGTTCCGCCAGGTCATTTGCTGTGCCTGGGCGGACTCGGGACAAAAAACGAACAACCCGCCATCGCATGCAATGACGGGTCATTCGTGTTCAGCGAAAACGCTGATTACTTCTTGATGTCGATGTCAGGAACTTTGATCGTTGCCGTGTCGGTGCCGATTTCAACGCTGGGTACGTTCAGCGTATCCGTGACCGTTCCGACTACCGGCTTCTCGACTTCCAGATCACCACTTTCAGTCTTGCTGCACGCGGTGACTGCGACGGCCAGCATGGCCAGTCCAATGAGCTTACGCACGAGACGCCTCCAGATTGTTAGTTGAGCCGCACGCTGCGGCACATTCGGTCCCCAATGCAACTTCTTTGCCGCAATTCCTAATCCTCAAAAGCCTCGCGCTGAAGTCTCCTAACTCTACGCAATTCAAAGACTTGCGCCACTTCGCCGCCGAGAATGAAAATAATCGCGGCATAATACGTCCACACAACCACGATGATCAACGCCGCCAGAGTACCCGAATAGAGGGAACCCGGATTGAATGAACTAACATACGCCCCGAAGCCGCGCTTGGCGATTTCCAGGAGGAGACTTGTGAAAATCGCGCCCACCAAAGCCATCTGCCACCTGATCTTCCGGTTTGGCAGGAACTTGTAGAGGGCCCAGAACATCAGAGCGATGAACAGAAAAGCGACGAACTGGCCGATGTTGTACTCGAGGTTTCCCATCACGTCCTTCCGCACCCCCAAGTCGCCCAGGAAGAGCAGGCCCCGCGTCGTCGCAAGCGCGAGGTACGCGTTGAGCGCCGTGTAGGCGACAAGAAGCAGGGAAGACACAATTGTGATCTGAACGTCGAAGATCTTTCCGGCCACGATGCCGCGGTCCGAATCGATGTCGAAAATCAAGCCCAGTACGCTGCGAAGCGATCCGAACAGGCGTGTCGAGAACCAGACAAATCCGATCACGCTGTAGATCCCGATCGCCTGACGCGACTGGATGATGTCGACGAGCACGTTGCCCAGTGGCGACTGCTCACCCGACGGCGCGGGCGGAAGGAACCTGTACACGATTTCGTTGATCTCGGCCGATGACGCCTCGGCCGAGTGATTCAGCAGATACGCGAGAGCCGATGCAATGAGGAGGACAAACGGGACAGCGGCGAGAAGGAGATTGAATGCAATTCCCCCGGCCAGAAAAAAAATGTTGTCTTCACCGCTGTTGTCCCAGACGCGTGTCGCATAATCGCGGAGCGTCCAGCCGATCCTGATATGGAACGGCCTTTTCGGCACTAGGTCTCTTTGTAAGCGGCCTTTGTCTCCGCGATGCGCTGCTCGAGCTCCTCGCGTGCCTGCTGCGCAGCTGCGCGTCCGGCATCTACTGCGTTGGTCACCTGGCGCCGCTTCATCTCGACCGCCTGGCGGGCCGAATCGATCTGGTTCTCCACGGTCTCGCGTGCCTGGTGGAAACGCTGCGTTACACCATCAGAGACGTCAGCGACAAGATCCTGCGCCTGGTCGCCAACTTTTCGCGCCCCTCGCTGGATGTCACGCCGGGTCTCCACGCCGGACTTCGGCGCAAAAAGAAGAGCGAGGCCGGCACCAATTGCGAGTCCGGCAACGAACGCGCCGACACCTGCCTCGTTGCGCTCGATCACCACGTACGGTCCTTCGTCGTCCCAATCGTAATCAGACATCTATCGACTCCTCGGGTTCATTTCTTCTTCGCCTTTGCCTTTGGGGCTGGGGCCTTCACCGGTCGTGCAACTCTCGAAGCCGCAGGCGACGCACCGGCAGATTCGGCGTGGCTGCCGCCATTTCTGTTCAGCAGCTGCTCGATCTCACGCCTCACATCGTCGGGAGGGATGCCCACGATCTTTCCCGTGCGCGCAAGATCTCCGCTCGTCGAAGCGAAAGTCCGGAGCACCAGCTGTCGCCTCGTATCCGCGAGAGACGCGCCAGCAGGAACGGACATCGCAGCCGGATACTCGCCGGTCCTGATGTGACGCGGCATGATGTCGTCTGCCGTAATGACGTCGCCCTTTGCCATGATCACCGCGCGCTCCACGGCATTCTTGAGCTCGCGCACGTTGCCGGGCCAGTTGTGCGAGAGAATCCAGTCCCACGCAGGCTCATCGAAGCCCTTGATCTTCTTTCCGTTCTGCTGGCAGAATCGGGTGAGGAACTCGTTGGCGAGAAGCTTGATGTCGCCTGCCCGGTCGCGGAGGGGCGGAAGAAACACTTCCACCACTGCGAGACGATAGTACAGATCCTCACGAAGCTCGTTCTCAGCCAGCGCCTTCTGGAGATCGCGGTTGGTCGCAGCGACGATGCGAATGTCTACGGCAATCTCTTTTTTCCCGCCGAGCCGTCGTATGGCGCGGGTCTCGATCGCGCGCAGCAGCTTGACCTGGATATCGGTTGCCATCTCGGCGACTTCATCGAGAAAGATCGTGCCGCCGTGAGCCATCTCGAACGCGCCGGCCTTTTCGTTGATGGACCCTGTGAACGCGCCCTTTTCGTGACCGAAAAGTTCATTCTCCAGGATGTCCTTCGGCAGCGCGGCGCAGTTGAGGGCGAAGAACGGGCCCTTCGCGCGGTCGCTTCGTGTGTGGAGAGCGCGCGCAACGAGTTCCTTTCCAGTCCCTGACTCGCCCAGAATCATCACGCTCGCCGTCGACGAAGCTACCGCGTCGATGATCTGGTAGACTGACCGCATCTCGTCAGACTGGCCCGTCAGCTCACCGAAATGAGTAAGACCCTCCAGCTTCGATGAAAGCTCACGGTTCCGCGCCTGTACGTTGAACTTTTCGAGTGCCTTAGAGATGAGCGCCTTGAGGCGATTCAGCTTCTCGGCATTGAGCGGCTTCTCGATGTAGTCATAGGCGCCTTCACGCATCGCCTGCACGGCCGAGTCGACTGTTCCCTGGCCCGTGACGATGATGCATTCGGTAGGTATCGCCAGTCGCTGCAGCTCCTTGAGGAGCGCTAGTCCGTCGAGCTTGGGCATCTTCAGGTCAGCGAGTACCACGCCGAAATCGTCGGAGCTGAGCTGGTCAAGTGCTTTCTTGCCATCCGGTGCCACTGACACGTCATATCCTTCGGCACTCAGAATCGCGCTGAGGGCGTTGGTCATCGAAAGCTCATCGTCGGCAATCAGGATTCTGGCTTTTGTCATTCAGCGTGCTCAGTCGGTGTCAGTGCAGATGGCGCCGTGCGCCCTACCGAGAGGTTCGATATCACGATTTCAGGTGCTGCTGCGGATGGGCTTTAATATAACCGCTGAACCGAGCACATCGACGCTCATTCCCGCTCTGTCGGCGAGACATCCGAGCGACCTTGCTGCCCGCTCGGCCTCGCCATGCGACGCCTCGATTCGAATGCTGTCGCCATCGACCCGACTGCATCGCACCGCTCCATCGGGACCGATCGATTCGACGATGAGATTGAGCAGGGCGATTGCGGATTCGGCAAGACGAACTGATTCCTCGGACTGGGTGACGGACTGGTCAACGAACTGCTGAATCGACGGGTCTTTCGAGCAGCTTCGCACCACCTCGAGGTTGACGACGAGGGCATTCAGTGCGTTCCTGAGCTCGTGTCCCGACGATCGCGAGATCTCTTTCAGCATCGCCGCCCACTGGTCCGCTCCGTTCCCGCCGGGTTCAGTCACTAAGGTCGGCGTCGTCAGGCGCAGCGGCAACGCTCTCCATTCCCTCGTGCGGCTGTGTGCGATGCTGGTTCACGATCGGAACGTGCTTCGCCACATCCTTCGCAGTGCCGCCAATGCCGAGCTGCGTGAAAAGGAATGTGAACTTCTGGTCGTATGCGGATGCAAGCTCGGCTTTTACGCTGTCGTCGAGATCCCAGAACCTGCGCTTGAACGGGCCTATCGCTTTTTTTCGTGTCTTGTAAAAGAACTGCTCATCCGAGTCGCTCCCCTTGCGCTCATCCTTCGCGTTCTCACGCAGCCACTCGTAAACCTCGTCGCGAAGTGATCCGGGCAGCCTGTCGTACAGCATCGTCTGGAAGTTCGTGGCGAGATGTATCTCTGCCGTTTCCGTTCGCGGAAAATTGTTGAACGCGGTGTCAGGCAGGGTGGAAGCACCATGCTGAACGGCGCCGGCAAGACCATAATCGTCTCGCGCGACCTCTGACAACCGCTCGAGCGTTCCAAGGTCGATCTGCACATCGGCAATAGTCCCATCGGCGAGCACTACACCGCCGTGCGTCGTTCCCGATTGAACGCTGATCTTGGAAAGGCCCGCCATTCCCGGAGCCTCTTTCTCGAGGGTCCGGTTGAATCCCTGCATGTACGCCTGGAGCTCTTCGACCGTGCTGTTTTCTGTTCCGACTTCACCGATCTCTCCGCCCAGCGAAATGTCGATGCCTTCAGGCTGGAGTCCGCGAATGAATTTCGCGAGACCGGCCGCCTGCTCGTAGTTGACGCGCTGCTGCTCGTCGAGAGTCGGCTTCGAAAGATCGACCAGCGTCGACGTGTCGATGTCGATGTTGTAGAACCCAGCCGCGATGGCCTCTCGCGCAAGCTGCCTGACTGCCTCGACTTCCGTCTCCGGATCAGCGGCGAACTTCTTGGCGCTGACCTGGAAGTGATCTCCCTGTATGAACAGCGGACCACGCCACCCTTCCCTGAGTGCCGCGGCTATCAGGACCGCAACGTATTCCGTCGGGCGCTGATCCGTATAAGCGATCTCCGAGCGCGCGATCTCGAGGATGAACGCACCGGCGTCGAGCGCCATCGCAGTGCGGAAGATCGATCGCGCGGTGTCATAAGTCATTCCGCGGACGTTGATGGCCGGCACTGTGTAGCCACCGGTCTCGCCGCGACCACGCGCCATGTACAATTCGTGAATCGACGACGGAACGACACCGACGGCCTGACCGATCTCCCAGATCAGCCAGCGCGCATCGTCGCGCTCGTCCTGATCACCAAACACCGCAGCGCGCACGAGCGCATCCATTTCGGGGGTCGCGAGCTTGGCCCCGGCGACAACGGAAACCCGTCCCTTCTCTACGCTCACCGCACCCTTCATCAGTTCTTCGATCATAATGTCGGAAGCTCGCCGGAGCGGCGATAAGTGGCAAGTATCAGGGAAGGGGGCCTTACACACTCCATCGTGGATCCGATGGCGGCAGCGAATCCCATTCCGCCTTTGCGGCATCAGCGCCCGGGCGCCCAAGCAGGGCGTAGGCGAAATGTTTTCCGAGCTCGACACCTGGCTGATTGAATGCATCGACGCCGTACAGCTCTCCTGCATATGCAGTCGCAAGCTCGAGGAGCATGATGAAGCCGCCCACATGCCACTCGTCGACACGCTCGAGCTCGATCGTGAGATTCGGCCGGCCCCGCTTCGCGAGAGCGCCCGCCGTCGCACGCTGTTCGACGTCTATCAGCTCACCCAGCG
>JAYUWU010000095.1:0-13114 GCA_043753365.1 Gemmatimonadaceae bacterium
GGGGGCTTCCTCCACTGAGCGAGGAGAGTCGTAACGGCAAGGCTTGAATCACAACTCTGAATATTTGTCAGGGCCCCGCGGTATTCAGCCCGCGGCGTCCGGCGTTCCAGCGTCGATCGCACCCCTTCGCAATATCGTCTGTGCTCAGCGACTTGCCGCGGAGTCTGAGACCGGGTTGTGAACGGAATAAAACCGACTAGCCCCCCTAGAATTGCGTGGAAAATTCTCTTTCCGACGAAATAGAGAAGGGGCCTGTATGTCATCATGGCTTACGGCAATTGTTGATGCCGGGGCCGGCTGTGTGACCTGTTCTCTGGACTCACCAGATTCGGCAGGGCAACCGGCGAATCATCCGTGCCAGACCTTTCCCGCAACGAGCACCAGAAAGACGGCGAACCCCCGGCGCAGCTGCACCGGTGACAGCTGCTGCGCCAGCTTCGCCCCGACCCACGCGCCGAAGAACAAACCAAGCGCAACCCACAGCGCCGCGGTGATGTTGAGGTTGCCCCGCTTGTAATACTCGAAAGCCCCAAGTGCGCCTACAGGCAGCAGCAGTGCTGCAAGTGACGTCCCCGTCGCCGAAATCGGCGGAAGCTTCGCGAAAAAAATCAGCGCGGGAACGATCACCACTCCCCCGCCAATACCGAAGAGTCCCGACAGTACTCCCGCTAGCAGTCCGATGACGATAAAGATGAGAGCCATTCACTTCTCCAGGGTTGTGGCGGGGTGGAACGCAGACAGCAATATTTCCAAAGCAGGCTCACTTCGCGAGGTACAAAAGGAAAAATGAGCGACACAGCGGCCCCGTTTCGCGGCCTGAGAACAGTGATCTACGGCGTGACCGACATCACTCGCGCAAAAGAGTGGTACGCTCAGGCATTCGGCACCCAGCCCTATTTCGATGAGCCGTTTTATGTCGGCTTCAACATCGGTGGATACGAGCTTGGCCTCGACCCGAACAGCCCGAGCGGACCGGGCGGCACCACTGCCTACTGGGGGGTCGCGAGCTGCAGCGATGCTGTTGCGTTCATGACTGCCAACGGCGGAACGGTCGCGACAGATACGAAAGACGTCGGCGAAGGAATCAAGGTGGCTTCGATCATCGATCCGTTCGGAAATCGCATCGGCATCATCGAGAATCCCCACTTCGACCCCAAAGCCACAAGTTGACCGGCCCGCGCGACAGCACTGCTGCTGTGCCCACCCCCAACCGGGCCTTCGCGTGGCGGATGCTCGCCTACTTTCTCGCGGCAACGCACGTCGCGTACGTCTTCTTCGTTCTGCTGGGCGGGCTTCTCGTGCTCGCCTGGCCGCGAGTCCTTCCATTCCACGTAGCGGCAGTCGTCTGGGCAGGCGCGACGATGATCGGCGACCTCGGTTGCCCGATCACCAGCTGGGAGAAAACAGCCCTGCTTCGAGGCGGTCGCGAGCCGTATCCTGAAGGCTTTCTCCAGCACCACGTGCTGCGCACGCGATTCGACCCCGGGAATGCCCGCCGTAATCACATCATCCTCGGCGCAATCGCGATCGCGTTGAACCTGGCCGTCTACGTGACGGTCCTCTAAGAGAGCCATACGAGTCTTATCGGTCTTCGACTCGTGCCTATCGACTCCCCAGACTGTAGACTCCAGTCTACGCTTCACTTCGGCATGTGGTTCTGACTCAAGTCTGTGGACCGTGTGACTCAAGACTAGACAGCCAGGAATCACAGGCCTGAGGCTACAGTCGAACAGTCTTCGGTCATGAGTCAGAACGATCAAGAACCTGCGAATCGAGGTATCGGATCAGGCCAAACAGCATCTTCCTCACCTCGACAGCCTGGTCAATCAGTTGGGTCGTATGGTCATTGGAGATGAATCCGACATCCCTGGCCATGATCAGCTGCGATTCAAGCTCGTAGGAGGAGCCGACTGCAATTCGCAGGAAGCGAACGAGCTCCTTATCACTCCGCCGGCCGCTCCCCTCGACGATGTTCGCGTCGATTGACATCGCTGACCGGATCATCTGGCTGCGCAACGCGGAGTGCGCCGGGGCACGGGACCTGTTAGCCACGCGGTTGACGCCGAGCGCGAGGGCGTGGCTCTTTGCCAGACTTTAAGGTTCTTGAAATCGGACACGCATGCATCATCGTCCGACCCAGGTAGTCACTGACCATCATATCTGTCCGCCAATCGCCATCCCGGCGCGCTTTCCGCCTTCGAGGCCAGAAGCAAAGGTACGGGCCCCGGCCCCTTCCCAACGCAATCACCTCGCGTCATAATCCGAATACCGAGCCGCCGCGAGTCGAGTACCCGGCAGGCAGTAACCCCTCTCGCGGAGCATGACCTGTTATGCGCGAGTACAAGAGTGAAGACATTCGCAACATCGCTGTCGTCGGACACGGAGCGAGCGGCAAGACCACACTGGTCGATGCGCTCGCTTTTGTTTCCGGATCCTCCAAACGCCATGGCAACGTAAAAGACGGAACCGCGCTGACGGACTTCGACCCCGAAGAGACTCAGCGCGGTTTTTCCATAAGTCTCGCGTGCGCCCATGCGGAATGGATGGACACCAAGATCAACCTGCTCGATACGCCAGGCTATTCGGACTTTCAGGGCGAGGCAATCGCCGGCCTTCACGCCGCTGACGGAGCACTCGTCGTCGTGAGTGGCACAGCCGGCGTCGAAGTCGGAAGCAAGCGGATGTTCGACGAGGCGATCGAGCGCAAGGATCCGGTCCTCTTCGTGGTATCGATGATGGACAAGGAGCATGCGTCCTTCGAAGGCGTATACGAGGGAATCAAGGAACAGCTTACGCCGCGCGTCATCCCTGTCGAAGTCCCGATCGGCGAAGGACCGGATTTCCACGGCATCCTCAACCTGTTCGACAAGAAAGCCCACATCTTCAAGCGCGGAACGAGAAGCGGCGAATACGAAGAGACAGAAATTCCCGCCGAGAATCAGGCGCTATTCGACAAGTACTACGAGATGCTCATCGAGGGAATCGCCGCCACCGATGACGTGCTTCTCGAGAAGTACCTCGGCGGCGAAGCGATCGATCGCGCTGATGCGCTCGACGCCATGAAAGAGGCAATGAAACGTCAGGAGCTGTTCCCGCTGTTCTGCTGCTCATCTGACCTCACCTACGGAACACAGGCATTGCTCACGAAACTCGTCGAGCTGATGCCGTCGGCGTGGGAGATGGAAGAGCTGCATGCGTTCACGGGCTCCGAAGGCGACGAGCTCGTCGAGATTCACGCAACTGACGACGGTCCCTTCACTGCGCTCGTTTTCAAGTCGCATTCCGAGCCGCACGTCGGCGACGTGACCTTCTTCCGCACGTTCTCGGGAAAACTCGCGAACGGCCAGGAGGTCTACAACGCAACGCGCGGCCACGCGGAAAAACTTTCGCACCTCGCGATCCCCCAGGGAAAGGATCGTATCGAAGTACCGTTCCTGCACCCCGGCGACATCGGCTGCGTAGCAAAGTTAAAAAACACCCACACTAACGACACACTGTCGACACGGGATCACCCGGTGCGATTCCCCGAGGTCAGGTTCCCCGATCCGCTCGTCGTATACGCAGTACACGCGACGGCGAGAGGCGAAGAGGAAAAACTTCAGCAGGGTCTGCATCGCCTGCACGATGAAGACGTATGCTTCCAGACTCACTACAACGCCGAAACTCACGAGACAATCGTTGCTGGCCTGGGTGAGCGTCATCTCGACATCGTGATGTCACGACTCAAGCGGAACTACGGGGTTGGCGGTGAGCTGAGGAAGCCGCAGATCGCTTATCGCGAGACGATCACGGCCAAGGCCGAAGGTCAGGGCCGCCACAGGAAACAGAGCGGCGGAAAAGGACAGTTCGGCGACTGCTGGATCCGCATGGCCCCGACCGCCCGGGGTTCGGGTTACAGCTTCGTCAACGAGGTCGTCGGCGGATCGATCCCCTCGAAATTCATACCTGCCGTCGATCGCGGAGTTCAGGAAGCATCTGCGCGCGGTGTCATCGCCGGATACCCGATGGTCGACTTCGAGGTCGAAGTCTTCGACGGGTCATACCATTCGGTCGATTCGAACGAAATGTCGTTCAAGCTCGCCGGCATCCTCGCGTTCAAGACAGTTGCGCAGAAATGCCGGCCGATTCTCCTCGAGCCACTCGACGAAATCGAGATAACCACGCCTGACCTGTACCTCGGCGACGTCCTTGGCGACATTTCCGCGCGCCGCGGGCACATACTCGGGACGGATTCAGCGCCAGGTGGAAAGTCCCGTGTAAAAGCAGTCGTGCCGCAGGGCGAGATGCACCTTTATGCAACTGACCTGTTCTCCAAGACGCACGGACACGGTACGTTCGTGCAGCGGTTCAAGGGGTATGAGCAGATGCCGGCCGAAGCGACACATAAGGTCATTGCGGAGTCGCGGGGGATGAAGGAAGCCGTTGGCGAGTGATTGCGGTCTGCGGACGTTTCAGGCATTGCGTACTGCGGACGTACTACGGCTTTCGGATTGCGAACAAATGCCAAGAGCGAATAGCTAACGCAACGAGCTAGAAGCTAGTAGCGTCTACAACCACTTACGGAGCGATCAAATGCGGGCAGTCGTCGGAGCTTTAGCGATGATGTTGCTGGTGCCGGTAGCAAGTGCAGAAGCGCAGCAGACGACGCCCGCGGCTGCTCCTGTCTCGTATGCGACCCCGGAGCGGCAGATTGCAGCAGCGGTCAGCCCGCTGCCTGCGAACCTTCAGAAAGGCGCGAAAGTCGTCGGGTACGATCAGGCCGGCAAACTCACAACGCTTCGCGCTGGCACCAACGAAATGATCTGCATCGCCGACAATCCGGCCAATCCCCGCTTCCACGTTTCCTGCTATCACAACTCGCTCGAGCCGTTCATGTCGCGTGGCCGAACACTTCGCGCGCAGAAGATGCCCGAGGACCAAGTCGACAGCCTGCGTGCGCGAGAAGTCCGCGCGAAGAAACTCGTGATGCCGACGCGGCCGGCAGCGCTTTATCAATACTTCGCGGCGCGCGACAGCGTCGATGCAGGAACGGGGACGGTGAAGGGCGCGCAGTATCTCTACGTGGTCTACACTCCGTACGCGACATACAAGACGACAGGAATCAGCGAAGCACCGGTAGCCGGCGGACCATGGATAATGTTTCCGGGGACGCCGTTCGCACATCTCATGATCTCGCCTCAGAAACCGGCGACTGTCGAGCTCAAGTGACGACCGGCAGCTGATGGCAGAGGAGACAGACGGACTTTACATCATTCGCTCGTTCACCAACGACCTCGACGCACGGATCGCAGAAGCTGCGCTCGAGGCGCACGGCATCGAGTCAATCGTCGTAAGCGATAACGCGTTCGGGATGATTCCCGCACTGAACACCCTCCATCCAGTGCGGCTGATGGTGCGCGAGGCCGACGTCGAAGCCGCGCTCGCGCTCCTCGACGACTAGCGGACCGTCAGCCGGCTAAAGCTGTCGGCGAGCTCGTTCGCTCTCCGGTCCGCAAATCCGCCAAGGCATCGCACGCGCGGCCGTGCCCAGCGCGGACCTTCCTTTCCGCGCCCCAGACGACGGCACTCGGTGTCGCGCTGAACGAGCCACGCGCGCTGTGCAACACGCAGCCGCTGAACGGACGCCGGATCCTTCGCTCCACCAGGCACACCCTCGAGCCTCCGCATTTCGGTGATTAGTGCCCGGTAGATCCGGTTCATTCGTGCATCGGCAGCCGGAAGCAAAGTGCGAAGGCACTCACTCTGATTTGCAAGCGTCGGCGATGTACATGCCCGCGTTCCGGACAGTTTCACTGCAGGAGCAGCCGGCGGTGCTGGTCGCGGTGCAGCCTTCGTTGCGGCAGGAGGCGGCGCCGGCGCAGGCAGCGGGGCCGGCGAAGGTGGAGGTGTTGCCGCACCAGCAATTGGACCCGGTACCGGTGCCGGTACGGTCACCAAGCCAGTATCAGCAGGAGTTTCCTCAAAGTCAGTGGACGGTCGATACGCACCAATCGAATCCACGAGAAGCGTATCGCGATTCGCCAGAGCCAGATCTGCGGCGAGTGCAGAGTCGGCAGCGAATTCGTCCGCGGTACGCGACGGACTGCCGCCGTCACAGGCTGCGAGGAACGCAAACGAAACGATCAGAAGTCGGCTGTTCGGGATTTTCATTGTGTGCTCATGTATCTTTGCGTGCGGTTGAAACCCTGACTGAAACTGAATGATACATCTGAAAGGTATTCTCGTAACACTTGCCAGCCTTTCACTCGGCTGCGCCTCGGCACCTCCGCCCGATCCACCGATCATTCCCAGCGATCGCGGGGAGACGACTGTCTACATAGTTCGCCACGCCGAAAAGGCTGCTGAGAACCCATCAGATCCGGAGCTGAGCGCCATCGGCTTTGCGCGCGCTGATTCGCTCGCGATACAGCTGCGCGAAGCCGGGATCAATGTCATCATCACGACTCAGCTCAAGCGTACGGTGCTCACCGCGCGTCCGCTTGCGAAACTGCGCGGCATTGCCCCGGAAATTGTCCCGACATCGACGCCTGCCCATATCGACAGCGTCGTAGCGGCAGTGAATCGCCATCCTGGAGCGACGATTCTCGTCGTTGGCCACAGCAACACCATCGGCCACATAGCCCGGAAGCTCGGCGGCGACCCGCTGGGTGATCTTTGCGATCATGAGTACTCGAACCTGATCATCATGAGCATTCCGCGCGGGAAGACGACGAAGATGCTCGTGGATAAATACGGGCCGCCGAACCCTCCTGCAGATGGCAGCTGTGTCGCGATGTCGCGCTAGCCTCACTTCGCGGCAGCACGATGACCAGAAGGCCAGCCGCCGACGAATCGGAGCTGGCCTTCCGGCATTTCACTATCCTGCCTGCTAAGCCGTAGGGCAGTCTAGAAGCTCAGTTTGAGTCCTGCGCTGAGCGCAACATTGTGTGAAGTCTTCGCTTCGTAATCGATGCCCGTGGCTTCGTTGACATCGAACTTCCCGATATAATCCTTCGCGAGAAGTCTGAGCGAAATGTTGCTTGCAATCGGTACATCAGCGCCAAGTCCCGCGTTGACCGCAAGGTTGGTCGCCTTGTTGGAGACTCCAGCGACGTTGACATCGTAACTCATCGCGCCGGCTCCAAGCTGCAGGAACGGCGTGATCTTGCGCTCGCCGTACATCGATGGCGCGCCGAGCTGAAATCCGGCGTCGTACATCAATACCTTTGCCTTACCGAAGTTCACGCCGCCAAGGATCGGCAGCCCGAACCGGAGATCAGGCTCCGAGTAGGCGACGTTTCCGACTATCGACAGAACAGATCCGAGCGGCAGGTTTGCCTGCGCGCCGTATACGGGTCCGCTCGAGTTGCTGAGACTGGTGCCGAGCGGTCCGCCGATGATGTCGCCGAACATCATGTAGCCTGCGTATGGCGAGATCGAGGGGCCTGGCGTCTCCGCCACTGGGGGAAGACTGCGACCTCTTCTCCGCTGCGCTTCCGCTGACTGCGCGGTGATGGCAAACGCTGCGGCGACGGCGGTAAAGACAAACTTTCTATTCATTCAAGGCTCCTGTTGCCGGGGTTGCTGGCATTACAGGAGGCAGGATGAGGTCCGTTTAGCGGTTATACGATAACTCGTTGCCTTAGAATGACTTAGCGGTGGAATCTAATTTCCGGTGGGCCGCTTCTGTCACCTCTGACGGACAGAGAACTGTCCCTCCGGGCGCACAGGACTGAGTTGCTAACGAGCTGGCCGCTAGTTCTGCTAACCGCTAAGAGCAGCGAAGCCCCGCCTTAGTCGCAAAAAAAAGCGGGCCCCTGTTCCAGGCCCGCCTTTAGTCTGCAACCGGCTGGATCAGCCTGAGCCCAGGTATGGGAGATTCCCGGATTTCACCTGCTTGGAGCCGGCCGCGGTGCCGAACGCGACGCTGAGTCCAAACGCGATGGCCGTTCCCCAGCCAACGATCGGCAGAAGGCCGACGACGAGCAGTGCAACCAGGTACGCGCCGATCCCGGCAATCACCGGGGTCGCGGGCTTATGCGCGCCCTCGACGTAGCGAAGGCGATCACGGACAAAAGTCTTGGCGGCGCTGTAACCGAACACGGCCGCGACAGTGGCAATTACGAAAGCAATCATTGTGAACATGGAACCTCCTTATGGCTGACACTACGCCGGGTCTGGACTGGAAGTTTCGCACCGAACGGCTAATCTCCACCTGAGAACATGCAGAAAACTCCCCTCCCCCGCATCGAGATCGACCGAGCTATCAGGTCTGCTGCGACCCTGCCCGCGAAGGTCTACTCCGACCCCGCGTACTACGCGCTCCAGCAGGAGCGTGTGTTCGCGAGAAGCTGGCAGTTCGCCGCCGACTCGGCGCGGGTCAAGGCACCGGGGCACGTGCTTCCCTTCACGCTGCTCGAGGGTTGTCTCGACGAGCCGCTCGTCATCACGTCCGACGACAATGCGGAGCTGCGCTGCATGTCGAACGTCTGCACGCATCGCGGGGCGCTCGTCGTCGAAGGCGAAGGGCATCTCAAGGGCCTGCGCTGCCGGTATCACGGGCGACGTTTCGGGCTCGATGGAAGTTTTATCGGCATGCCGGAGTTCGACGAGACAAAAAACTTTCCGACGGCTGCCGACTGTCTCCCGAAACTTCCCCTCGAGAAATGGGGACCGCTGCTTTTTACCTCGCTCGATCCCGCAGTTCCATTCGCCGAATGGATGAAGCCCATCGACGATCGCGTTTCGTGGATGCCACTCGATGAGTTCAGGCGTGACCCGAAGACATCGCGCGACTACCTGATCGGAGCAAACTGGGCCCTATACTGCGACAACTACCTCGAGGAGTTTCACATCCCGTACGTACATGCGGGACTGTCCGAGCAGCTCGACTATAACTCGTACTACACGGAGACATTCGCGCACTCGTCGCTGCAGATGGGAATCGCGCGGCCGGGTGAGCCCGTCTTCGATCTGCCTGCCGATCATCCCGATCACGGCAAGCGTGTCGCCGCGTTCTACTTCTGGCTGTTTCCGAACACCATGCTGAATTTCTATCCATGGGGACTCTCGATGAACGTCGTGAGCCCGCTTGGAGCGGCGCGCACGCGTGTATCATTCATATCGTATGTGTGGAACGAATCACTGAGGGAACAGGGAGTTGGCTCGAACCTGCACAAGGTCGAGATGGAAGACGAGGAAGTCGTCGAATCAGTGCAGCGCGGCGTCAGCTCGCGCCTCTACGACAGGGGCCGTTTCTCCGCCAGGCGCGAAGTCGGCACTCATCACTTTCATCACATGCTGGCGCAATTCATGAACGGATCAGAAGGATGACTGATATGGAAAAGAAAGCGACATTCGGAGCTGGGTGTTTCTGGGGCGTCGAAGCGGCATACAGGCAGATTCCCGGCGTGCTCTCAACAAAAGTCGGGTATCTGGGCGGAACACTCGATAATCCGACCTACAGGGATGTATGCAGCGGCCGCACGGGTCATGCGGAAGTCGTCGAGGTGACCTACGACCCCGAGCGACTCACTTACGACGACCTCCTCACTGTTTTCTGGGACAACCACAATCCCACGACAATGAATCGACAGGGCCCGGACATCGGAACGCAGTACCGCTCCGCCATCTTCTATCACGACGAGGCACAGCATCAGGCCGCGATCGCGTCGAAGGAAGAACGGGACCGGAGCGGAAAGTATAAGACTCCCATCGTCACCGAGGTGACCGAAGCGAGCACGTTTTACGAAGCGGAAGATTACCATCAGCAATACCTCGAGAAGCGCGGCCTCTCGTCCTGCCACATCTGATGGTCAGATAAGTCTCGCCATTCCGCGCGACGCGCCGCACATTACCCGCCCAACCGGAGGGTAAATGAGATCAGCTCTATTCGTCGCTCTTTTGTTGTCGCTGCCCGCAGCAGTCGCCGCACAGAACCCGCGGCTACGCCCGCTCCTGGCCCTACGCCTGAAGAAATCGCCGCGCGCAATGATTCACTGCGCAGTGACCGGACGATGCACGTGAACAGGATCCTCGAGCAGATCAAGGGCAAGGAAGATCTTCCGGCCGAGCAGGTCTTTCAGGACATCAAGATCCTGAAGGGAATGCCGGCGCGGCGGCTGCTTGGCATCATGAACCAGGGCTACAGCAACTCACTCGGCGTGAGCTGCTCGCATTGTCACGTGACGACTGACTTCTCAAAGGACGATAAGCCTCAGAAGCAGGTAGCCCGCGACATGGTCGCAATGTCGGCGTTCATCAACGACTCGCTGCTCACGAAGATCAAGGGAATCAGGAGCGAGAATCCGGGAGTGAACTGCGGGACGTGTCACAACATGAGGCCGCGGCCAGGATCTGGACCGCGGGCACGACCCGCGGCGCCGCGACCAACCGGGTGAACTCGTCCTGTTTCAGGAAAGTTCCTTTTTTTATTGGCCGCTGACGCCCGAAGTGGAACGAAACCAGCATAGGAATCACCCGTAACCGGGATCGTCCGAATAGCGCATTCTGTGCTGGAGGAGGCGAACCGGCCTTGAAGGGAGACCTCATGACTTCAGCAATCAGATCATTCATGGCGGGCGGGATGATACTTGGGGCCTGCGCCCTGGCGATTCCCATGGACACCGCAGCGGCCCAGGGCAATTCAGGAAAAACGAAGACCGCATCCACGCATAAGCAAACCGGCAAGAAAGTGAAGCGTCCCGCCTCGAATCGAATCGGCACGGGAGAGACATGGCGGCGCAACAGAGTACTTTGTGCAGACGGCGTATGGGTAATGAGAACCACCAATGCGTGCAGCGACCACGGTGGGCTCGCGACGCATCAGGGGGACTTTCCACCGGCATCAGACCGGGCTCGCGAGCGGGCGAACGAGAATTCTGCCGTGCAGCGGGGCCGCGGACCGTGGTCGGATAACAATCGCAGGGGCGCAATCGCACGCTGCGAGGATGGCACCTACTGGCACGGCACCACGCGCACGGGCGCATGCTACCGTCACGGAGGCGTCGCGGTCTGGCTTTAGTGCGAGCCCAGTCCTCTTGGTCCTTCGAAAAGTTGACGACTTGAATCCTATCGCAGGATCAGGGGCACGACTCTAACGCGTTCACACCACACATGACATACATCAAAACCAGAAACGGCAACAAGCTTTACATCAAGGACTGGGGCAACGGCCGGCCGGTAATCCTCATGCACGGTTGGCCCCTTTCCGCTGACACATGGGACGAGAGCGCAATGGCACTCGCCAACGCCGGCTACCGCGCCATCTCTTATGACCGCCTTGGCTTCGGACGCTCTTCGCAGCCGTTCGACGGCTACGACTACGACGCCCTTTCCGACGACCTCGCCGATGTAATGAAAGAGACATCGGCGAAGGACGCCACGATCATCGGCTTTTCGATGGGCGGGGGTGAAGTCGCCAGATACATGTCTCGCCACGGCGGGAAGAATGTCGTTCAGGCCGGTCTCATAGGATCAGTCGTTCCGTTCCTTCTCAAGACTCCGGATCACCCGGATGGCGTCGATCAATCGGTGTTCGACGGCATGACGGCCCTCATGAAGGAGGACCGTGCGAAATTCTGGGGCGCCTTCTTCAAGGATTTCTTCGGCCCGACTGTTAGCACCGAGGTCCTCGAGTGGGCGCGCAAGATTGCGATGGAAGCGAGTTTCAAGGCGACGCTTGCATGCGCGAAGGCTTTCTCCTCAACTGACTTCCGTCCGGATCTGCCTGCGTTCAAGGTGCCGACGCTCATCATCCACGGTACCGCGGACAAAACTGTCCCGATAGACGTCACTGGTCGCAAAGCCGCGGCCGGGATTTCAGGGTCGGAGTTCATCGAGTACGAGGGTTCGCCGCACGGCTTGTTCGTAACCGACAAGGACAGGCTCACAAGCGACATACTCTCGTTCCTGAAAAAAGCCTAGGCTACTCTGGCGGCGGGCGTTGATGCCATCAACCCCGCCCTACCGCCTTGCTCGTAAACTCGGACAGCACGAGCGTCCCGCTCATTTTCGCGCGCGCCTCGAGCTGCTCCGCCCAGTCATCAGTTCCTTCCCAGAAAACCTTCTTCAGCTGCGCCATCGCTTCGGGATTGCTCGCAGCGAGCATCTGCATACGCTTGTCGACAGCGTCATCGAGCAAAGCGATGTCATCGTGCAGCTCGGCGTAAAGTCCTTGCTGCAGCCCCCACTCAGCATCGCGCCAGTCCGCATCGACTGACATCGCGCTGAAGGCGCCCATGCCGATCTTCTTCTGGATCGGCAGGCCAACGATGAAGGGGCCGAGGCCGACTGCGAGCTCGCTCAGCTTGAGCGATGCTCCGCTGGCTGCAATCGCATAGTCGGAGGCGCTCACTATGCCGACGCCGCCACCTACGGCTTTCCCATGGACACGGGCAACCACGAACTTCGGGGCGCGGATCATGGCAAGGATCAGGTTCACGAATCCCATGAAGAACCTCTTGCCCCCCTCGGCATCAGCGATGGCCTGGAGCTCCGCGAACGATGCACCGGCGCAGAACGGGCCATCGCCCTCGCTCCGAAGAAGTATTACTCGCGCATCGCTATTTTCGCCCGCGCGCGTCACTGCCGCTGCCATGTCGGCGAGAAGCGTTCCGGGAAGCGAATTGCTCTTCGGATGCCCGAAGGTGACCGTCGCGACGCCACCTGCAACGTCAGTGCGCACAAATCCTGATTCGATCATGATCGCGAAGTTGTTTGTCAGTTGAGCGGTAATATCGAGTAACGCGTTCCCTGGACTTGCGTCCATCCTGCAATCGGCCTGTCAGGCGCAGTCCACGAAGCTATCACTGCCTGGGCGCCTGTTGCTGCTATCCGCCGGTTTAGCTCTGACCGGGCGGCGTCGGAAAGCTGCCAGTATTTCTTCGCTTCCTGAAGTGGAATCTGAACGGACACCTGCAGATCTGACAATCGCGCCCAGTTGATGTCTGATTCGTCCCCGACCAGCGCCACCCTGGATCCCGGCCCCACGCCGGACCGCGTGACAGCCTCAGCCACTCTCCATTGAAGGTGCTGTGCCGTGAACCCGTAGGCCAGTCGGGTGGTGACGACCTGGTCGATGACGTAAGTGGCGAACGAGATGACGCTGATCAGAGCAATCAGCGGAATCATTCCG
>JAYUWU010000096.1:0-4759 GCA_043753365.1 Gemmatimonadaceae bacterium
CACCATTTCCACGATACTGATTTTCGCAATGAGGTCAGGGCGCCCGAGCGCATTGATGAATCCTGACGGCACGCGCGCCAGCGCATGGAAAAACACACCAACCGCCAGAATCCTCACCGCATCGAGTGCCTGCTCGGCAAACGTGGTACCCAGCCAGAGCTCTAGCAGCCACGGCCCTGCCACAAAAAGAATTATCGCAGGTCCGAGCAGCATGAGCATAAGCTTTCGGTTGGCGTGACGGTAAACGCTGCGAATCGATTTGTCGTCCCCGACAGCGAGCATTCCGGCAACAGAGGGATACACTGCGCCCATCAGCGCGGCGGGAAGGATGAGAAGCCGCATCACTGTATCGAACGGGGCCGTGTAGTACCCGACAGCCGCAACCCCAACGATTGCCGCGAGCATGAACCGGTCGAGATAAACCAGGATCGGGCTCAGAATGTTCGACAGCGACATCCAGCCGCCGAATACGAACAACGGCCGCATCGTATCCCAGCGGACGTGAAGATTCCACGTGTGCCCCGGCAGAATCTGCTTGATGGCGTATGCAGTTACGAAGCAGATGATCACTCGCGTCACCAGGAGCATCGCAACTATCGCGGGCAGCCTGTAACCAGCACTTGCAGCGATCGCAGGTATCAGGAACGTCGCGACACTGCTGGGGATCCTGATTGCATTACTCAGGTCGAATCGCCCGGCCGCGTCGAGAATCCCGCGAAGGCTGAGCAGCGCGACTGTCGCGGGTACCATCAGCGCGAGAATGCGAAACACAGAAACCGCCTCCTCATGCAGGTCGGCCGGAATGACGAAGACCCGCTCCACGAGAACCGGCGAGATCGCGACGAGAATCGCTGCGCCAACGCTGCCAAGCAGCAGCTGGCTCAATACAGAGCCCGCGATGAGTGTCGATAGTCCCTTGTCCTGCCGCGCCAGCGCGCCGGACACCTCGCGAATCGTTGCCGCGCCAAGTCCGAGATCGAACAAGCCGGAGTACTCGAGAATTGCGAACGCGAGAGACAGAAGTCCGAACCGGGCTGCGCCGAGCTCACTCGTCATCACTGGAACCGCAAGCAGCCCGATTACCATCGGCACTGTGAAGCCGATGAGATTCAGGGCGGAGTTTCTTGCGATCGAACCTTGCTTCGTGATGCTTTTCACCGGCGCGCCGCCTGATTCACGGTCAGGCCTGACGAGAGCTGTAACCTCGCAGCGGCAATCACTTCACCTTCCGTTGGCGCGACGAGAAAGTCGTGTCCTGTCCCCGCGCCGACAACCTGCTGGTTTTTCCTGTACGGCCTGTGCCAGACTGGATTGCCTGTGAGGAAAACGGCGACGACCGGAATACCAAGCGCGTCGGCGATGTGCATCGGTCCGCTGTCGTTACAGAGAACCAGCCGGCAATGGGCGAAGATTGCCATCATCTCCCGAAGAGACTTTTGAAATACGGCGGTCGCCACCGGCACTGCCGGGCCAGCTTCCCCGGGTTCGGGAAACCAGATGATCCTGGCACCGTGATCGCGTGCCAGGACACCAGCGACTTTCTCGAAGCTCGATGTGGGCCACCTCCGCCTGGGATCACTCGCGCCGCCGTGCACTGCTACGATTGTATCTCCCGATTCGATGCCGGCGTCGCGCAGCGCCACCTCCGCCCTCTCGTACTCCTCAGGGGAGACGGCGAGAAACGGTTCCAGCCCTTCATCTCCTTCTCCCGAAGCGACCGCGCCACCCAGCGGTCCCATCAACTTCAGCCAGTCGTCTACGCGATGAAGTTTGTCGGGATCCGCCGCGACAGCATCAGTGAGCAGAAACGCACCGCCACCGAAATCGTATCCGATTCGCCTCGGCGCCCCTGTCAGGTAGGTCACGACGTTACTGCGCAAATCCATCCGGGCGTCGATGGTGAGGTCGAATTTCCGCTTGCGCAGATCGGCAACCAGCTCGCGCAACGCGGCAATATCATAGCGGCCGGGGTGGTATTTCGCGCTCTTCGCCGTCCACGGTAGATCGTATACCACCACGTCGTCGGCCAGACTACTGTGCCTGAGCAGTTCCTCAGCATGCGCGCGACCGAGCACTGTGATCCGCGCTTCCGGAAAGCGGCGTCGTACCGCACGGAGTATTGGAGTCGCGAGGACAACATCGCCGATGTACCAGGGCTCCATCACGAGCACCTTTCGTATCGGCGTTTGCGCCTGCTTGCGCGCGCCAATGATTTTCCGGGCTGGCCACAATAAAGCGTCAATCAGACGAAATATCGCAACCTTGCCGCGCGTGACCCGCCATGTCTGGGCCATTCCTATCTCATCGGGCAGCTACTTCGCGAAACAGAGCGTCATACTGCGACGCGATCTTTTCCCACGTGTAGTTCGCAAGGATCCGTTCGGGGCCTTTCCTGCGCAGCGCATCCACCCGAGCGGGATCAGACTCGATGTCGCGCAACATTGCGGCGAGGACGCCGGCGTCGGGCGGAAAAAACAGTCCGCCATCGGCGAGGACCTCGCGATTGAAGACGGTGTCGAGGGCCAGGACACAATTGCTGTATCCCATCGCCTTGAGCAGGGATGGATTCGTACCGCCGACAGAATGCCCGTGAAGGTAGGCAAAGCAGTTGCAGTGAAGCTCGCGAATTACTTCCTGATTGTTGATGTGGCCGGTCAGCATGACCCGGTCACCAACCATGGCGCGCAGCTTCGCGTGGAACGGGCTGTCATAGTTAGCGCCGCCAACTATCAGCAACTTCTTCCCCGAACCCGATTCAAGAAAAGCCTCGGCGATCAGGTCTGCATGATTCTCCGGTATCAACCTGCTCGCGATCAGGTAGTATCCGTCGGGCTCCACTCCGAACTCACTTATAAGCGACGGATTCTCAGACTTTGCGACGTAGGCGCCGTACGCGATCATCGTCGTGTCCTTCGAGAATTCCCGCAGGTAGAACTCACGCATCGCATCGGCATCCGTCACCAGCTCGGTGCAGAATTTCACGGCCGACCGCGCCGCCGACCGGAAGTACAGTCTGGCGACCAGACCCCATTTGGCTCGCGTCCAGTCGAGCCCATTTACGTTCATCACCACCTTGTGCCCGAAAAGCCGGCACAGCGCGGCGTGATGTCCCATGCCTACGTTGACGAAAAAGAAGATGTCGTAGCGACCTGTCGTGAGCGCGTGCACCACAGCGATGAACGTCGATATTACGCCCGAGAAGTTCTTGCCGCCGGGAGACGGTACGTAGATCAGTCGAACACCCTTGTACCCAGGGACACGCATCGCGTCCGGGAAGGAACCGCGGCGACAGTACATGACCACGTCATGCCCCATCTCCGCCAGCCTCGGAGCGATCTCACCAAAGCCGGTCTCGAAGCCCGTGAAGTGAAGATTGGGCATTGTCATTCCGTAGAGCCCAAGCATGCCGATGCGGAGCTTGCGGGGCCGCGACGAATCTGCTGTCACTGGCGGGCGAATCTTCGGTTGTGGGGACGTTCCTACTGTACCGGCCGCCCCAGCCGGACAAACTCACGCACCTGCGCATAGATGGCCGCCTCCTTGATCAGGCTGGCATTCGGCATACACGCGGTGATGTAGTTGGCCGCATCCCAGACAGCAACGCTCTCATGCGGAACCACAAGTTCATCACATGGGCTCCGCCAGGTTGCGTATCGTGCAGGAGGCGGTCCTTCAACGTCGGCATTCAGCGCCTCGATAAAGCTCGACTCGGTATCCATCTCCTGACATGGGATGAGCGTACACCGGGCATGCGCGCGCTCGGTACCGTGATTCGGGCCACCGATCGATACCCACGCATCGACGTATGGCAATCCACCGAAATGCCTGATATAGAAGCGCGAAGACAGGCTCCCCATTTCGTGGGAGACGATGTCGACTTTCTTCGCGCCGGTTTTCTCGATGATGTATTTGACGTTGTTGCGTATCGCCTGCGCGTTTGCGGCGTTCGTCACTGTGGAGCTGTACCTGAACGCGAACAACTCTATCCCATCGCGCCATCCATCCGCGACGAAACGCGCGCGCATCGCGTCGAAATCGTCAGGCGATCCGTTGAGTCCGTGAACGAACAGGACGGGATCGTAATTGAGTCGGCCAGCTTGAACAGGCTCGGGCCCCGTTGAATCGTCGCAAGAGACAGCGAAAAGAAGAGCCAGCGTCAGTGCGAACTTTCTCATCATTCAGAGGAGGCGGGCTGTCCATGTCTCCGGCACAAGCGGAGACTCGATCTCGATCGGAAGATGATAAGTGAAGGGCTTCGTTCCATGTGCAGAGATCCAGTCGATGATGCTCTGGAGTCCGTCGCGCAGGTTGACCGTGGTGCGATAGTCGAGCAGGCGTCGCGCCTTGTCAGCCGAGCACGTTGCATAGCGGACCTCGCGCGGCCGGTCAGGGACGTAGATGGGATCGAGGTCGAAGTCTAGGAGCCCGGCGATGATTTCCGCCAGCTCCTTGATCGACACATACTCCTCATCAGGCCCGATGTTGATCACTTCGCCCGACAATCCGTCCTGTGTACCCATCTTGATGAGCGGATTCACGCAATCCTGCACGAAGGAAAAGCAGCGCTTCTGACCGCCGTCGCCGTAGATCACCGGCTGCTTGCCCTGCAGCATCCGGTTGATCATGATGCTCGCGACGTTGCGATATGGATCGTCGTACTTCTGCTTCGGTCCGATAATGTTGTGCGGAACCGCAATGACGTATTCGATCCCGTGAAGCTCGCAAACGTTCTTCACGAGCAGCTCGGCCGCCATCTTGG
>JAYUWU010000097.1:0-4699 GCA_043753365.1 Gemmatimonadaceae bacterium
GCCGGACTGGAATTTCTCGGTCACGGTCGATCCCGAGAAGCTTGCGTTCCGCGACACGACGTTTGTGCGGAACTCGGGCAACTTCACGCGCGCCGTGTATGGTGAAGGCGGGCCGGTTCAGGGAACGCGAGCTATGACGTTCGACGTAAATCGCGGATTCGAAGGCACCGCCCGGATGCCGGATAATTCACTGGCCACGCTCGAGTTCCCGGTCGTCGACCGCGGCATCTCGCAGGCCGCTGACGTTGGTGACTTCGTGGCGAATGCATTTGCGAAGGTGCAGGGTGTCGCGATGAACTTCGACGGATCACTGTCAGGTATTCGCGCTGACTCGACCTATCTGCTCAACATGCAGTTGAGGCTTCAGGGTATTCTCAGCACGACTCAGGCGAATGGCGGTCTCGACTTCCATCCACTGAACACGAGTCAGAATTCCTTCCCGCTGTCGACGCGGCTGGTATTTGCCGCCTCGGCAGAGCCACAGATCGAGATTTTCGACAGCTACTGCTACCAGAGAGTTGCGACGGTTCCGATTCGTGAGCCAATCATCGGTCCGATCAAGGCCGCTCTCCGACCTGGGACTGGACAAATAGTCCTCGTCGGCGCGACCAAGGGTGGGGTTGTGATCGTGACACTGCCAGATACGTTTACCACGGGCTGCTTCTAGCGGCATCGCGGAAACACAAAAATGTTATACGCGAGCCCGGCTGACTGCCGGGCTCGCTTTTTTGGAGAGCATGATGCTCCGATTCACAACTGCCGGCGAATCGCACGGACCCGCTCTCGTTTCTATACTCGAGGGCGTACCGGCAGGTCTGGCCCTGTCGCGCGACGACGTCGACGCACAGCTGGCGCGAAGACAGCAGGGGCACGGACGCGGACGCCGCATGCAGATCGAGCGGGATTCGGTAGAGCTGCTATCGGGTGTGAGGGCCGGATTCACAATAGGATCGCCGGTGGCAATGCTCGTGCGGAACCGCGACTGGGACAACTGGCGCGACGTCATGGATCCGGACGCCGATGCGCCGGGAGCTGATCCGCGCAGGCGGGCAGTTACGCGCCCGCGGCCAGGTCACGCTGATCTCGCGGGCATGCTCAAGTACGATCGAGCGGATGCGCGTGATATCCTCGAGCGCGCATCCGCTCGCGAGACGACTGCTCGTGTCGCCGCTGGTGCAGTATCCCGAAAGCTCCTCGCAGATTTCGGCATTTCGTTGGGGAGCCACGTCATCGAGCTGGGCGGCATCATCGCGGATATCCCTGGCGAGCTTCCGCCTGACCTGAACGCGGCTGCCGACCAGTCACCGCTGAGAACCCTCGACAAGTCAGCGGAGTCCGGGATGATCGCGCTGATCGACAAGGTGAAGCGGGAAGGTGACACCCTCGGTGGTGTATGCGAGGTCGTGTGTCGCGGATTGCCGGTTGGACTTGGCTCTCACGTTTCGTGGGATCGCAAGCTCGACGGCCGAATCGCCGCAGCGATGATGTCGATTCATGCGGTGAAGGGTGTGGGAATCGGGATTGGATTCGATGCAGCGCGCCGGCGGGGCTCGGAAGTGCACGATGAGATTCACGGTGGCGCTGAAAATCTGACGAGCGCGAATCTCATGCGCATGACGAATCGCGCCGGTGGACTGGAGGGTGGCATCACCAATGGCGAGCCACTGGTTGTTCGCGTTGCGATGAAGCCGATCAGCACTCTCATGCGGCCGCTCGCAACTGTCGAGATGAAAACCGGCGAAGCGGCTTCAGCGGTCGCTGAGAGAAGTGACGTCACGGCTGTGCCCGCGATGGGCGTGATCGCCGAGGCAATGCTGGCCTTTGTTATTGCGCAGGCAATGGTCGAGAAGTTTGGCGGCGATTCGGTTGTTGAAATGAAGCGTAATTTTGACGGGTATCTCGCGCAGATTTCCGGTCGATGAAAGTTGGGTTTTCCCGTCAGCGGTTAGGAGCCGATCTTAAACGCGAAGAACGCGAAGTTACGCGAAGTTGCGCGAAGGACGGCGCAAGAAAGTTCTTCGCACAGGCGGCGATGCGATGCTGATCGAGAAGCGTTTTGTTTTTGTTGTTAAAACCCCGAGAAAGAAGTGTCAGGCGTCGGTGACCTGTGTCGGGGATGACACCCCTTCGCGACTCTTCGCGCAACTTCGCGTTCTTCGCGTTTCAGGCTGTACTTTCCGCAGTTCCAGTTGTTCAGCCCCTGCATGACGAGGCCTGCACTGAAGCCCAATGTGATTCTCGTCGGGCTGCCCGGATGCGGAAAGACCACCATCGGGCGCGCGGCAGCAAAGATCCTCGGTTGGCCGTTCATCGACTTCGATACCGAGATCGAACGCCGGGTGCATGCGTCAGTACAGGAGATATTCGCCCGACACGGCGAGGCACACTTTCGAACCCTCGAGCAGGAGCTGACAAAGGAGCTTGTTACGTGCAGCGGAACGATGATGTCAGCGGGGGGAGGGTGGGTGACCAACACCGACTCCGTGGCACTTTTGCGTCAGACGGGGCGTATCATATACCTTAGAGCGACACCGAACCTCCTTATTCAGCGACTGGCGGTAGCCCGGGTGCCTCGGCCCCTGCTTCAGGTGCCGGATCCGCTGGGAACGCTGGAACGAATCGAGGCTGAACGCCGGCCGCTCTACGAGCAGGCCGACCACACGATCGATACTGAAGTCGTTGACAGAAAAGAACTTATCGAGCTGGTGCGCCAGTATGCGGCATCACTTTGATACCATAATAGTCAAGCTTGCCCCCCTCTTTGACCACAAATAGGTTACGCGAATGGATGACCGTTTACCCCTCCCGATGACGTTCCGGGTCATGGGGCCCCACGAAAGGGGCCGATTTGCCCCTGAAGCATGGGGCCACCTTCTGTCCCTTAGCGGATCGGGAGCAATCAACCCAGTCGAGCTCGAACACATTATCGAGCGGGCGCTGATGCAGATTGACGGTCGCATCGCATTGGAAGACCTCCGCGGCATGCTCGAGGGCTCCGGCCTCGAGGACACCGGCGGCTCGGGCGACAATCAGGCTGTGCATTAACTGATGGCCACCGTAAAGAAGTCCGCAGCGAAGAAGACGGCCGTCAGGAAGACGGCCGCCAGGAAGGTCGCCAAGCCACGCGCAAAGAAGGCAGATCCGGTCGATGACGGGCCGCCCCCGGAGCCAGGAACTACCTCCCTCGTAATCGTCGAGTCGCCGGCAAAGGCAAAGACGATCGGGAAATACCTCGGTCGCGGCTACCGGGTGAGGGCGACCATCGGGCACGTGCGGGATCTTCCTGAAAAGAAGATCGGCATCGACATCGAGAACGGGTTCGAGCCAGAATACGTCACGATTCCCGGAAAGGAAAAAACTCTCGCCGATCTGAAGCACGCTGCAAAAGATTCGAAGGAGATCCTGCTGGCAACCGATCCTGACCGCGAAGGCGAGGCAATTGCCTGGCACGTCGCAAGTCAGGTCCGGCGCAAGAACGGAGCGCCGATCAAGCGCGTTCTCTTTCATGAGATAACGCGGGATGCTGTGCACGCCGCGATTGCAAGAGCCGGTGAGATCGACGAGCGGAAAGTAGACGCGCAGCAGGCACGCCGGGTTCTCGACAGGCTCGTCGGTTACAAGGCCAGCCCGGTTCTCTGGAAGACAGTAAAGAAGGGAATCTCAGCAGGCCGCGTTCAGACAGTCGCACTGCGCCTGCTCGTTGAACGGGAGCGGGAGATCAAGGCCTTCAATCCCGTCGAATACTGGACGGTCGAAGCGCTGCTCGAGAAAACCGGGCAGGAGTTCACGGCCAAGCTGCATCACATCGACAGCAAAAAAGCGTCGATCCCCGACGAAGCGACGGCTACGAAGATTCTCTCGGACCTGTCAGGCGTTCGCTCCTTCGGAATCACCGATGTGAAGCGGCGCGAGCGGCGCAAGAATTCCGCTCCGCCGTTTACAACCAGCACACTCCAGCAGGAAGCGGCCAAAAAGCTGAGCTTCGGGTCGAAACGCACGATGCGCCTCGCGCAGGATCTATACGAGGGCGTCGAGATAGGACCCGAAGGAGCCGTCGGTCTCATCACCTACATGCGTACCGATTCCACCCGCGTGTCCGAATTGAGTGCCGTGCAGGCGCGTGACTACGTGAAGCTCATGTACGGCGAGGAGTATCAGTCGTCATCGGTGCAACAGTATGGAGACGGGAAGTCGAAGAACGCGCAGGAAGCGCACGAAGCAATCCGTCCGACCGATCCGACGCGCCGGCCCGAGCACATCGCCAAGTATCTCAAGCCCGATCAGCTCAAGCTTTACCAGCTGATCTGGCAGCGATTCATCGCGTCGCAGATGGCACCCGCGCGCTTCGATACGACCACTGTCGATTTCGACCTTGGCGCTCAGCAGTCAGGACCGTCCCTGCCGTACCTGTTCAGATCGACGGGCAGCGTGATGAAGTTCGACGGATACCAGAAAGTGTATCGCGAGACGCGCGAGCAGGGCGACGGCCGCGGTAAGGCGCTCGAAGATGAGCAGCCGCTGCCGCAGATGGAGGTCGGCGAGAATATTCCGGTGAAGGCGATCACGCCGTCGCAGCATTTTACGGAGCCGCCACCGCGATACTCGGAAGCGAGCCTGGTCAAGGAACTCGAGCGGCTCGGCATCGGCCGGCCTTCGACGTACGCTTCGATCATCAGCACGCTTGTCGACCGGCGATATG
>JAYUWU010000098.1:0-4698 GCA_043753365.1 Gemmatimonadaceae bacterium
GCAAGCCCATCAACCAGGGAGCCACATTTCCGCCAGGTTTGGACATCGCAATCGCGGCCCGAAATGTTGAATCGGCCCGACGGTATTGCCGTAGCTGGCTCTGCGCGCTTCCGAGATTTGTCAACGCCAGCGCCGTCGGCCACCGCTTCACGATGTGCTGGTAAACCTCTTCTGCCCGGCGATGGTCCCCCGTTCGAATTGCAAGAAAGGCCACATTGTCGAGCGCGATCAGATTGTCCGGCTCGGCGGCAAGCACCGTCTCGAATGCTGCCTTCGCTCGCGCAAGGTCGAACTCGACCTTCGAATAGTATGTGCCGAGCATGAGACTACGCTCGGTGTCGGTGAGCCGGTCGCGAAGCGCGTACGCTTTCCGCAGAAACTCGATCGCCTGCAGCCGTTCGCGCGTCCAGTAGAGATTGTTTCCAAGCTTTCGGTACGCCATCGCAAAGTTGCTGTCGAGAGCAACGGCTTCGCGAAGCATCGCAGTGCTCGTGGCGTCATCCTGGACGCGGTCCGCGGCCATTGCCGCAGTGTATTTTCTCAGCGCCTCGAGCGATGTGGTGGAGACCCGTTCCAGTTGCGGCGTCGCCCGAATTGCCCTCTTCGATTCTCCGAGGCCCGTACGCAAAGCGGTGCTCAGGCGACCCACGGCAGGAATCATGTCCCGTTCGCCTGTAACGGTCTCATTGGCCGACGCAAGTACCTCTCCGCTTCCTGGTGCGATCAGCTTGGCAGTCAGCACGTAGGAGCCGGAACCTCCGAGGATGCGCCCTTCGACAACGGCCGCCATACCTTCCCGCACAGCGAGCTCGCGCGCAGTCCCCACGTCGATTCTTGAATTTTGCGGGCGGTTCATCCGCTGCAGCGCAGGCCCGAGCGTTGCCGGATATACTGTCGTGATGGAGCGCGACTGCGCGAGGGCCATGCGAAACAGTTCCGTCACCGTCGTCGTGAGTGAGCTGTCGCTTCCTCCTTCGAAGCTGGCGACAAGAACTCTCCCACGCTCGGCAACTGCACCACTTGAAAGCGGTGATCCGAAAGGTCCAAGCCCGAGTGCGCGCGTCGCGATCACACCTGCGGCGATGACTCCGATGGAAGCGACAACTGTCACTAAACGCCTCCGCGATCGCCTTGGTTGGTGACTGCCCGATATTGCTTCGCCGCTTGCGCCGGCAAGCGCGCCAGCGACCTCAGCTGCCGTCTGCGGACGATCGGCAGGGTCGCTTTCCAGGCATCGCATAACCAGGGACGCAAGGGCCAGCGGCAGGTCCGGCCGCAGCTCGGTGATCGCACGCGGTGAGCGGGACATCTTCGCATGGATGAGCTGCTGCGGCGTACTTCCGGCGAATGGTGTCTGACCAGTCAAAAGCTCGTACGCCATTGCGCCGAGAGAATAGATATCAGACCGAGGATCGGATACCGGATCACCCGCAGCCTGCTCGGGTGCCATGTACGCTGGAGTTCCGACTGCGGTTCCGAGCTGCGTTAGCGTCGCGATGTCGTTCGGTGCATTGCTCGGCGCGCGCGCGCTCACGATTGCCTTGGCGATGCCGAAGTCAGTGACGACTGCGGCGTCGCCCGAGGTCAGGACATTGGCGGGTTTGATATCGCGATGAATCACGCCGCTCGAGTGTGCGTACCCGAGAGCGCGGCTGACATCGCGCAGTATGCTTACGACGTCCGCAACGGGAAGCGGGCCTGCACGGAGTCGATTGCTGAGACTTTCTCCCTCGACATACGGCATCGTATAGAAGGGAAGCCCATCTGCAGTCCCGGCAGCCAGCAGCGGGACGATGTTCGCATGCTGCAGACGCGCAGCCAGCCGGACCTCGCGCGTGAACCGCTCCGCACTCACTTCGGCGGCCATCTCGGGCGAGAGGACTTTGATGACCACTAGCCGTCCCAGTTCGCGCTCCTCGGCAACGAAGACGCGCGCCATTCCACCGCCCGTGAGCTCGCGCTGCAGGACGTAGGTCTCGCCGAGCGCGGATTGTAGTTGCTCGCGAAGGTTCACGACTCAACATAGGCGTCGCGCTGCACGCTAGCCAGAGTTTTGCTGATGCCGAACTTCCACCTTCGTCGGAGCCACGCGATTTGATTATTCCGCTGCAAAACCCCGCGGCCGACGAACGGGTCGCGGGGGTTTCACGTTGTCAGGTTCGAGCACTGCCTCGCCGAACAAGCCTGATCACGAACAGAAGCACCACCGCACCGACGAAGGCGACGAGGATCGTCCCCGGAAGACCCGCAAGCGGAACTGTCACTCCCATTGCCGTGAACAGCCATCCGCCGACAAACGCGCCGACGATTCCGATAATGATATCGCCTATCAAGCCATAGCCGGTCCCGCCCATCACGAGCGACGCCAGAACACCGGCAATTAGTCCGACGATAAGCCAGGTAAGAAGGTCCATCTGATCTCCAGTTGAGGTGGCGGAACGAAAAAAGGGGTTGACAGGATACGCGAGTGCTGAAAATTCACCGCTGTCGAAATTCCAACATCTGCCAACTTCTTTCAGGTGTTGCCAATGCACTTTTTCAGCCGCGTCACTTTTGTCGCCCTCCAGTTGTTACTGGTCAGCAGTAGTGAAGTCTTCGGCCAGCCCCCGAAGCGCAACGATGCAACGCTTGCCGCCCGCATTCAAGCCTACCTCGCGCCGCTCGAGGCACACGAGCTTTCCGGAACGCTGTTGGTGGCAAGAGGGAAACGAATCATCATCGAGAAATCATTTGGCTACGCGAACCACGAGCGCGCCGGAAAGCAGTCGTACGACGAATTGCTGCAGAAGTACGTCGCGAAACCCGTTCGCGCTTCGACAGTCAGACACGTCGACTCGCGTACAATCCTGCAAGGGCGGGCAACAAGCGCTATTCCAGTCGGCGAAACTGTTCTCAACGCACCGCTGCGCGACCTGTCGTTTCTCGTGGGCGCGGGATCAGTGTACACGACGCCGCGGGATATTTTCGCGGTCATGCAGGGCATTTTGAATGACGTCTACGGTCCGGAGGCTCGTGAATGGGTCGTGAGAGAAAACGGCATCCACTGGAAGGGCAATACGACACAGGTGGTGGAGCCATCGCAAAGGTTCGATGATCGCGCCAGGCATCGCGCTCTTCGGGACGCGCGCGTTGGTAGCCGTGAACGACTCGACGTTCGCATCATCCTCTGATTACGAGCGCGTAGTCTTCTTCTCGGATTCCACAGGAGCGGTTGCCGGCGTTCAATGGGGGCCAGCGCCTGGGGGTGCCACAGCGGCTGGGCCGCGCTTCATGCGCGTACGGACGCCCTGATTCCGCTGGGGGAGAAGTCTGGACGGCGCGAAGCCGTCCAGACTTATTGCGGCTAGGCCTGCGGGGGAGCCGTCTCTGTAGTTACGGGCGCTGCCGGAGGCGGAGCTGCCGGGCGCTGCCACTGCGGTCTTGGATGAACCGGACGGGCCTTGATGGCCAGGACCTCTTCATAGTAGGCAACGATCCTGGACTGGACCGACTTCTTGGTGTCGTTCGGCTTGGCCTCGAACGGTGCGTATCGGGTGGTACCACCCTCTGTAGCCACACTGAACCACCACCACGGCTGCATGCCAGCGTGGCTTGGTGTCTCGACAGTGCAGGTGAACCTGCGACCGGCGTCCTCAAACTCGAAATTAGTGATCACATTTGCCCTTGAATCAGATGTATTAAATCTAGCCGGTGGACCGTGTTTTCGCCCGGAAAATCCGTAACTTTGGCAATGCAAAGCGACAGGTTCGATGCGGCGTATTATCGCCGATTTTACGAAGACGGGAAAACAGCGGTCGTCACACCAGAGATCCAGCGCAACGAAGTCGCATTTGTGATTGCCTTCTGCCGGCACATAGATCTCGATGTGAAACGATTTGCTGACGTCGGGGCGGGAACGGGGTGGTGGGCAAGGGAATTCGCCGCACAGTACCCCGAGTGTGAGTCGATCGAAACCTTCGATGCCAGCGAGGCGGCATGCGACCTCTACGGTCATCGAAGGGTTGCCCTTCAGAAGCTTGCCGGGAAGGCCGCCGATCTGGTCATCTGCCGGGACGTTTTGCGATACATGAAAGGCGCCGACGCGGAAGAAGGCATCCGCAGGCTCGGGAAAAAATGCCGCGGGGTCTTATACCTTCACGTCGTCACGCGTGAAGACGACTTCGACAAAAAAGCGAGTGACGCCGAGGGCTGGTTCCGGCCCGTCGCGTGGTATCGCAGGCGTCTCGAGGCCGCGGGGTTCCGGGACTGCGGAATGGGGTTGTTCCTTTCAAGCCGCGCCGACGTCCTCGACCCATGGGCGGTCGAGGCGAGATAGCCGCGGTCAGCGCGCGCCGACGTAAGGCAGAAGGTTCATCCTGGCGAGCAGTCCCTGAAACCGCGGGTCCTTTCGGAGGGGATTGTAAACCGGGTCGGGAAGAATGGAGAACCCGGTCAACAGCGCTAAGTCGCGGGTGGCAACCGCGTTTTCGAGAGCAGTAAGGGCTTTCTCATTATCGCCAAGTCCCAGGTATCCCATCGCGATGGCGACAGCTGGCATTTTGCCTGTTCGGCGAGCCATGAGCCTGTCCACAATCGCTCGGGCTGCAGCCGGGTTCCCATTCCGCGCATGTGCATACGCGAGCTGTCCCTGCATGAGCGCCAGTTCGGGCTCGAGCTTGATTGCCCGCTCGATCTCTTCGACCGCCTGGGGGAACTGCC
>JAYUWU010000099.1:0-12696 GCA_043753365.1 Gemmatimonadaceae bacterium
GCCGAAGGCCCGACCTCGTCGAGCTCCTGTCGCACGTCAACCTCGTAACGCTCAACGACGGCGAGGCTCGCCAACTCACCGAGAAAGCGAACCTGGTCCAGGCGGCAAAGTGGATAATGGACCACGGGCCCGAGCACGTGATCATCAAGAAAGGCGAGCACGGAGCGTTCATGTTCAATCGCGAGAGCGTGTTCTTCGCGCCCGCGTATCCACTCGAGAACGTCTTTGACCCGACTGGCGCGGGTGACTCGTTCGCTGGGGGGTTCATAGGTTACCTGGCGCGTACAGGCGACCTGAGCGAAACGAACATGCGCCGCGCAATGATGTACGGCTCGGCGATGGGATCATTTGCTGTGGAAAAATTCTCGATCGAGCGCCTGATGACGTTGACGCGCGAGGAACTTTCTTCGCGTATCGGTGAGCTCAGGCGACTGGTGGCATTCGAGGAGGAACTCCCCGCGTGAGCGAGGAAGCGCTCCACTACCGGAGTGCTGGAGTAGATCTTGGTGCATCCGATGACGCCAAATCGCGCATCGCCAAGCTGGTCGCGTCGACGTTCACCAGCGGGACGCTCGGCGCGTTTGGCGGATTCGGCGGGATGTTTCGCGTGCCGCCCGGCATGCGATCCCCGGTCCTCGTATCGAGCGCAGACGGTGTCGGCACGAAGATCAAGGTCGCGATCGAAAGCTGTCGCAACGACACTATCGGACACGATCTGGTAAATCACTGCGTCAACGACATCCTGGTGCAGGGTGCGACGCCGCTGTTTTTCCTCGACTACGTCGCATTCGGCCAGCTCGAGCCGGTAACTCTCGAGGCTATCGTTTCCGGCGTTGCCGCAGGGTGTCGCGAGAATGAATGCGCGCTCGTCGGGGGCGAGACGGCTGAGATGCCAGGCCTGTACACGCCGCCGGACTACGACCTGGCAGGATTCATAGTCGGTTGCGTGGAAGAGGACTCGATCCTGTCAGCTGACCGGGTCGAGGAAGGCGACGTCCTCATCGCGCTCGAAAGCTCCGGCCTTCATACGAATGGATATTCGCTGGCACGCAAGATCGTGAGCGAGAGAATGCGATTGCGCACCGACGACCAGTTCCCCGACATGGATGGATCTGTCGCCGACGTCCTGCTCTCGATCCATCGGACATACCTGCGTGCACTGTCGCCGGTGCTCCGCAACGTTCACGCGATGGCGCACATCACTGGTGGTGGACTCCCCGGCAACCTGAATCGCGCGCTGCCGCCCGGACTCGATGCGGTCGTCGACGCCGGCAGCTGGGAGATTCCGCAGGTCTTCACAGCGTTGGAGAGCGCTGGGAAGGTCGCGCGCGACGAGATGTACCGCGTATTCAACATGGGCGTCGGAATGGTGGTGATCGCCTCTCGCGAGGATGCCGATGCAATCATCGGGAGTGCTCGTGTCGCCGGTGTCACCGGCTGGCTCCTCGGTGAGATTCGCAGAGGCTCCGGCCGGGTGACAATTGCCTGAGCGCAGTGCGGCCGCGATGGACGGTGAGCGCATGGACATCGCGTTGCAGCTGGCCGAGCGCGGGTGGGGTCAGACGGCGCCGAATCCAATGGTTGGCGCCGTGATCTTTTCCGGCGACGAGAAAGTTGGCGAAGGATTTCACGCGGGCTTCGGGAGCACACATGCCGAGCCAGGGGCCTTGGCTGCGGCGGGCGAAAATGCGCGAGGCGCGACGATGTACGTCAATCTCGAGCCCTGCAGTCACCACGGTCGTAACCCACCGTGTATCGATGCAATCATCGCCGCGGGAATATCGCGGGTTGTCGTTGGAGTGCGTGACCCGAATCCTCCTGCAGCGGGTGGAGCCGAGCGGCTGAGGGCCGCTGGCATCACCGTTGACATCGGAGTGCGAGAGGCTCATGCGCGGGAGCTGAATGCCCCTTTCTTCGCAGCAGTTACTAGCGACAGACCGTGGGTTGTTCTCAAGCTGGCGGTTTCACTCGATGGTGCGATTGCAGGCGCTAAGAGGACGCGTGCGTGGATGACTAACGAGCTCTCCACAGCGATGGTTCATCGAATGCGCGCCAACAGCGATGCTGTTGCAGTAGGCGTTCAGACGGCGATAGCAGATGATCCACAATTGACTGCCCGCACTGATCCGCCCCCGCGCATCGCACCGGTTCGTCTTGTGTTCGACCGCTCAGCGCGACTCCCCGCTTCGTCGTTGCTCGCAAAGACAGCTCGCGCGATACCGACACTCCTCGTGACCGCGTGGGAAGCGCAGCTTCCCGATGAGTTGTCATCGGTTGGTGTCGAGTCGATCGGTGCAGAGGATGTCAGCGAGGCGCTGCAGACGCTGAAGCAGCGCGGTATTAACTCCATTCTCGTAGAAGGAGGCGCGGGGCTCGCTGCATCATTCCTTGCTGCCCGGCACGTCGATCGCCTCGTCATGTTCCGGGCCCCGCTGGTCCTCGGAGAGGGTGGGTTGAATGCATTCTCGGGAGTCGCTTCGCACGATGTCGAACACGCTCCGCGTTTTACTCTCCTCGAGTCCCGCGCGATTGGCGACGACGTGATGACAGTCTACTCGGCGAACCGCTGATGTTTACAGGCCTTGTTGAATCGGTTGGTGAAATCGCGGCTATCGCGACTACCGAGGCGGGCGTCGAATTTACGATCGAGGGACCCTGGGCGGACCTTGCAGATGGCGAGAGCATCGCAGTGAACGGGGTCTGTCTGACCGTCAGGGAGATTCACGGTACGACGTTCAAGGTTGCCGCCATGGTCATGACCACGGGCAGGACGACAATCGGGGACTGGGCCCCCGGGCGCCGGATCAATCTCGAGCGGGCGATGCGCGCTGATAGCAGGTTTGGCGGGCATATCGTGCAGGGTCATGTCGACGGGGTCGGGGTCGTGCTGGGCGTAAGACAAGAACAGGACACGCTGTTGCTCGATGTCGCGATCCCGGAAGGGCTCCGGGAAACCATTATTCTTCACGGTTCGGTCACCATCGATGGGGTCAGCCTTACCGTCAACAGCCTCCAAAGTGATAAGTTGCAGGTAGCGCTGATCGAATACACCCTGCGCCACACCTCGCTGAACGACCTGCGGGAGGGGGCCAGGGTGAACATCGAGACGGATGTCATTGGCAAGTATGTCCGGGGACTCGTCGCGCCGTACCTGAACCGGTAGCCCGAGTTAGAGCGGGCTAAAGGAAAAAACAATGCGTTTCGGAACCGTCGAGCAGGCGATAGCCGACATCAAGGCAGGCAAGCTGATACTCGTCGCTGACGACGAGGACCGCGAGAACGAGGGCGACCTCATCTGCGCGGCGCAGCTAGTCACGCCCGAGCTCGTCAATTTCATGATAAGAAAGGCCGGTGGATGGATCTGCCTCGCCCTCACGGGTGACCGGGCGGACCAGCTGCAGCTGCCGCAGCAGAGCAAGGACAATAATGAAGAGCACCGCACCGCCTTCACCGTCAGCATCGATGCCGCGGCCCGCTATGGCGTAACCACTGGAATCAGCGCGCAGGACAGGGCGCGAACGATTCAGGTCGCCGTCGACCCGGCAACTGTACCGGCAGACCTTCGTCGGCCCGGTCACATCCCGCCCTTGCGCGCGCGTGACGGTGGAGTGCTCCAGCGAGTTGGCCACACGGAGGCCGCGGTCGATCTGGCCCGCCTTGCCGGATTGTATCCCGCCGGCGTCGTTTGCGAGGTGTTGAACGAAGACGGTACAACATCGCGACGCCCGCAACTCGAAAAATTCGCCGAGGAGTACGATCTCACTTTTATCACCGTTGCGCAGCTGGTCGCGCATCGCCTGAAGTACGAGCGTCTCGTTCATCGAGTAGCGGAGGCGCGCCTTCCCACGGAATTCGGAGTGTGGAGGGTGATCGGCTATCGCAACGATGTCGACGATCACGAGCATGTCGCGCTCGTCTTTGGGGACGTAGACGAAGCGAGCACACTTGTCCGGATGCACTCGAAGTGCCTGACGGGAGATGTGTTTCATTCGCTTCGCTGTGACTGCGGATGGCAGCTGCACACTGCCATGAAGACCATCTCGGACGAGGGTCGCGGCGTGATCGTGTATCTCGACCAGGAAGGGCGGGGAATCGGTCTCCTGAACAAGCTCAAGGCGTACCAGCTTCAGGATACCGGCATCGACACTGTTGAAGCCAATGAACAGCTTGGCTTCAAGCCGGATCTCAGGAACTACGGAATCGGCGCTCAAATACTTCTCGATCTCGGTCTTAAGAAGATCCGGCCCCTGACGAACAATCCGCGCAAGCTGGTTGGGCTGGAGGGTTACGGTCTCGAGGTCGAGGACAGGGTGGCCATCGTACCGATTGCAACCGATGAGAACTCCGGGTATCTCGACGCGAAGCGCGACAAGCTCGGCCACCTGCTAGCCTCCTGAATGGCTGAATTTTCGGGCACTCCCACCGGGGCAGGCCGGCGCGTCGCGGTAGTCGCCAGCCGCTTCAACGAAACGATCACGCGTGCGCTGGTTGACGGCGCGCTCGACGCGCTCGTTAAACACGGCACTGCGTTCGACGACATCGATATTTTCTGGGTTCCGGGAGCATGGGAACTTTCACTCGCTGTCCGGCAGGCAATGGCGACTGAGCAGTACGATGCAGTTGTGGCACTGGGCGCTGTAATTCGCGGTGACACCCCACACTTCGATTACGTAGCCGGTGAAGCGTCGCGCGGTCTGGCCGACGCATCGCGTGACTCGGACATTCCAGTCGGGTTCGGATTGCTCACTTGCGATACTATGGAGCAGGCGCTCGCTCGATGTGGCGGCGAGCATGGCAACAAGGGATGGGATTCTGCGGTCGCCGCGATCGAGATGGCTGACCTGCTCGATCAGATGAGTCCCGATGAGAGTTGAGTCACGCGGTCGTGCCCGAGCGCTGCAGGCGCTATACGCCTGGGATATGCGCACGGGTGAGGATCTCACTCGCGTTGCCGTAAGAGTCTGGGATGATCTTGCCGTATCGCCGGAAGAAAGGAAATTCGCCGGCGGAATCGTCAGGACCTTTGCCGGCTCCCAGGCAGAAGTCGACGCGGACCTCATGGCAGTGACCGACAACTGGCGTCTCGAGCGGATCGGCGCGATCGAGAGGTCTGTGTTGCGACTTGGCGCCGCGGAGCTTGCCCGTGGTGAGGCTCCTCCGCGCGTTGTGATCCAGGAGGCAGTGCGGCTTGCGGAACGATTCGGCAGCGCTGCGAGCGCGAGGTTCGTCAACGGCGTGCTCGACGCATACGCCAGGCGAGCCGGTGTTCTTTAGTGCGTATCCTCGTCGTCAACTGGAACGACAGGGAGAATCCGCACTGCGGAGGGGCTGAAGTCCATCTCCACGAGATATTCGGCCGCATCGCCTCGCGGGGTCATCGCGTTGACCTGCTTGCCAGCGGGTGGGAGGGAAGCGCGCCGCGTGCGTTCCTCGACGGAATCGACGTGCATCGCGTCGGCACGCGGTACAGTTTCCAGTTCAAGGCACGCGGGTATTTCCGCGACCGCCTCAAGTCATCGGGCTATGACGTGCTCGTAGAGGATCTCAACAAGATTCCGCTTTACACGCCTCGGTGGGGCGGACAACCGGTGGTTGGACTCGTTCACCACCTGTTCGGCAGCACGATATTCCGCGAGGCACCGGCTCCAATGGCCGCCGCAGTCTGGCTCGCTGAGCGGGGCATTCCGATCGCTTACAGGAATGCGAAGTTCGAGGCGGTGAGCGAAAGCACGGCCGACGATCTCGTCGAACGAGGGATCCGGCGGGAAGCCATCACGGTGATCTACAACGGAATCGACACCGAATTCTTCACTCCTTCAGCTGTCACGAGATCCGCCACTCCTCTCTTCATTTATGTCGGGCGACTCAAGAAATACAAGGGCGTCGACCTCGTGCTCCAGGCCTTTGCAAAACTCAACATGCCAGACGCGCGACTGGAAATTGCAGGGGCGGGTGACTATCGGGACGACTTGGAGCGGCTGACGGAGGCGCTAGGCCTCGACACGCGCGTTCGATATCTCGGTTTTATCTCGGCAGAAGAGAAGCGCGACCTCCTGAGGAGGGCATGGGCGGGCGTCACTGCATCGCCAAAGGAGGGATGGGGAATTACGAGCATCGAGACGGCAGCCTGCGGAACGCCAGTGGTAGCCAGCGACTCACCTGGCCTGCGCGAGTCGGTAGTTCACAATGCGACGGGCCTGCTGGTAAGGCATGGCGACAGGGACGCACTTACCGGCGCGATGCGACAGCTTGCGGAATCAAGGGAGCTGGTGACGACGATGGGAATCGCTGGCAGGCGCTTTGCCGAGCGCTTTACGTGGGAGAAGTCGGCAACAGACACTGTAGCGCACCTCGAGCAAGTGGTGCACGGAGGCACAACGAAGTGGAAATAATCTTTCACGAACATCACGCCAATATCTCTGAACGCATGCGCAAGCGTGCGGAAGACGCAGTCCGCCGCGCCGCCATGCGGCTCAGTCGCGCGGTTGACGCAATCATCCGCTTTGAGCAAGATGGACGCGTGAAGCGCGTCGAGATTGTCCTGCATGCACCCCGCCACCGAAAACTCATCGCCCGCGGGGAAGGCAGCTATTACGGTCCGGCCTTGTCGGCGGCAGTCGACAAGCTGCTGAACCAGATACGCACTGCCGCCGCGGAACGCAGGCGGGCAGAACGAGCGCGTGGTTTGCGGAAGGTCGCGAGCGCGTGAGTAAATCGCTCAGTGTCGCGCAGTTCCTTGAGCGTACTGGCGACACATTGAGCCTGCGCGACATCGGCGATGGCGTTGGGCTCGAGACAACAATTCCGAATTCGGACATCTCGAGCCCGGGCCTCGCCCTGGCGGGTTATGTCGACCGCTTCGTAGCTGAAAGACTGCAGGTGCTGGGAGAGACGGAGATTACATATCTCAACTCTCTCCCGGCAGGTGAGCGAAAGCGAATCCTCGACAGGTTTTTCTCGTTCCCGATGCCTGCAGTCATCGTCACCAAGTCACAAACGCCACCGCCCGAGCTGAGCGCTGCAGCGGCCGCGAACGGAATCGCTCTCCTGTGCACCGATCTCAAAACCGCCGAATTCTATCGGCGCATAAAGCCGGCGCTCGAGTCCGAGTTTGCCGAGACCACAACGCTTCATGGGTCGCTTGCAGACGTTTTCGGGGTTGGACTGTTTTTTACGGGCCAGAGCGGAATTGGCAAGTCGGAGTGTGTACTCGATCTCGTCGAGCGTGGACATCGCCTCGTAGCAGACGATCTCGTGATCACCAGCCGGCGAGGGAACGACGTGCTCATCGGCCGGGGTCATGAGCTGCAGCGCCACCACATGGAGATACGCGGCGTCGGCCTCATCGACATTCCATCGATCTTCGGTATACGTGCTGTCAGGCAGCAGAAGCGCATCGAAGTGGTGGTGAGGCTCGAGGAGTGGGACCAGAATGGAATCGTGGATCGTACCGGTCTCGACACCGAAACGACGTCGATACTTGGCGTAGCGATTCCGCTGATAACCGTTCCGCTCAATCCCGGAAAGAACATCACGGTGATCGCTGAAGTCATCGCCCTCAATCACCTGCTGCGATATTCCGGCGTGAATCCCGCGGAGGTGTTCAACCAGCGCCTCATCGGCAGGATGCGGCATGCTGCTGCCGGAAACGTGCGCGAGTATCTCCAGGAAGATGACGAATAGCGACGACACCGCGGCGGAGCGCGTAATTCCCCGGGCGATTGTCGCGGGACATGCGGCATTCCCGGAGGGAGTCATCAGCGCGGTAGATCAGATCTCCGGGGCCGGCGGCGTGTTCATGGCGGTATCGAACAAAGACCTGTGCGGGGACGATATCGAGGCGGTTTTTCGAGCGGCTGCCGCACCTGATGGCATCAAGGTTTTCTTCACCGACCTTCCCGGCGGAAGTGCTACGCTCGCAGTTCGCCGCATGATGCGCGGCGACAGCTCCATCGTACTCATCACCGGGGCAAACGTCGCAACGCTGCTCGAATTTGCGTTCTACCGCGGCGACGACCCCGTTGCAGCCGCCCGGCAGGCTGCCGACAAAGGTCGCGCTGCCCTCATGACGCATGGCGGAAGCTGATGGCGGTTGCGCTTTACCGGATTGACGACAGGCTCATTCACGGACAGGTCGTTGTCGGCTGGGGACAGCCACTCGACATCGGATTCATCGTGCTCGTCGACGACAACGTCGCCACGTGCGACTGGGAGCAGGACCTCTACCGCATGGGCGTGCCGCCGGAGATGGACATCCTCTTTGCGAATGTCGACGACGCAGTCCGTATGCACGAGCAGTTCATCTCCGATCCGCGTCGGGGCATTATCGTGACGCCGGATATCGCTACGATGCAGCGATTCGTCACGGCCGCAGGAAGTGTTCGCGGTGTCAACGTTGGCGGAATTCACCATCGCGCGGGACGCACTCAGAGGCTCCGCTACGTTTTCCTCGCCCCTGCCGAAGAGGCGCAGCTCAGGCTCCTCATGGACAGCGGCGTCAAGGTGACCGCGCAGGATGTCCCGGGCGCGCGACCTGTGCCGATGGCCGAAGTGATCGGCTCGCAGGGTGGAGTGGACGAGAAGTGATCGTCGTCGACCTGCTGCCTGTCGCACTGCTCGGCGCGGTGCTGGGCATGGACGTGGTGACATTCCCCCAGGCGATGATCTCGCGGCCGATAGTCGCTGCCACGGTCGCCGGAGCGTTCCTCGGCAATGCACCGGCAGGGCTCATCATGGGAGCGTTGCTGGAGCTGCTCGCCCTCGAGATGCTTCCGTTCGGCGCGTCGCGGTATCCCGAATGGGGCTCGGCGAGTGTCGTGGGCGGGGCATTATACGCATCGCAGTTCGGGGATCCTGCCGGTGCTCTGGTCGTGGCACTGCTGGCTGCTCTTGCCACTGCACTGCTGAGCGGCAAGAGCATGGTGTGGCTTCGACGTCTCAATGCGACACGAGCGACACGCCAGCGCGCTGATCTCGAGCGCGGGTCGAGCTCAGCTGTTACCGGCCTGCAGCTGTTTGGTCTCACCGGCGATCTCATACGCGGCTTCCTGGTGACGCTTCTCGCGATGGTGATCTTCTCATCGCTGACGCCGTCAATTGTCGATTCATGGGGGGTTGACGGTCGCATCTCGCGCGGGGTCGTGGTCGCAGTTTGCGCGGCCGTTTCAGCGGGTGCGATCTGGAAAATATTTCATAGTGTTCCGCGGGCCCGGCTGCTGTTCATCACCGGTCTCGCCGTCGGCGCCGCGATGCTGGTGGGAGGATGACCACGCCAGCTGCTGACCACGCTCCGGCGAAGCTTCCGTTTGGAATATGGATGCGCATGTATCTGCGACTCTTTGCGGTGCAGGGAGCGTGGAACTATGAGACGATGCTTGGCAATGGCATCGGCTTCTGCACCGAACCTGCGCTTCGACTGCTTCCAGGCGGAATGAAAGGCGAGCGGTACAAGGAAGCAATGGTTCGTCAGGCGCGGTACTTCAACGCGCATCCGTATTTCGCGGGCGTCGCTGTTGGCGCGCTCGCTCGTGCCGAGCTCGACAACGTTGCTCCCCAGATGATCGAGCGGTTCCGCACCGCGCTGGGAGGACCGCTGGGCAGTGTGGGAGACCGTCTGGTATGGGCGAGCTGGCTTCCGTTGTGCTCGCTTCTCGCGCTTGCGGCGTTTGGCGCCGGCGCGCGCCCGGTAACTGTCATAGGTATTTTCCTCGTGACGTACAATATCGGCCACTTCGCTCTGCGCGCATGGGGATTGCGCGTGGGATTCGAGCGCGGACTTCGGGTTGCCGATGCGCTTGGTCATCCCGTGCTGCGCCGCGGACCGCAGTATCTCGGAAGTGCCGCGGCGCTGCTTGCCGGCATAGCGATACCGCTGGCAGCGCGGGCGGTGATTGGCGGCGGACGCTTCCTTGCCGCCGAGATAATCCTGCTCGCGATTGGAGGGGGCCTGCTGCTATCGCGCTTTGGCGACAGAATCGAAGGCTGGCGTCTCTCGCTCGTGTTTCTCGGACTTTTCGTTCTCTTCTCGGTAATTGTTTAATGCCCGAACGCAGCGTGCAGATCGTCAACAAGCTTGGAGTCCACGCCCGCCCCGCCGCGGAGATCGTGAAGCTGTCGGCTCGGTTCAGGAGCAGCATCACGATCATTCGCGACGACATGGAAGTGAACGGCAAGAGCATCATGGGAGTCATGATGCTTGCCGCCGAGTGCGGAGCGACGATCCTGCTTCGCGCTGAGGGAGATGATGCGGACGCGGCCCTCGATGCGCTCGCAGTGCTCGTTGCGAACGGATTTGGAGAATAGTGACTCCTGATCGCATGTCGGCTGACAACAGGCTGATCGGAATGCCCGCCTCGCCGGGCATCGTGATCGGGCCCGTTCACCTCCTGCTTTGGGAGGTGCCTGATGTTCCGCAACGCATCATCCCCGATGAGGCCATACCGCGCGAGATCGAGATATTTCACGATGCGCTCGAGCAGGCCAAGCAGCGGCTGCTGAGAGTCAGGCATCGTGCCGAGAAACATGCGGGAGAAGAGGAGGCGGCGATCTTCGAGGTACAGATCGCCATCCTGTCCGACCAGGAATTGACAGGCAGCGTCGAAGCGCTAATCAGGCAGAACATAGGGGCCGAAAAGGCATTCGACCTCGTGTTGATAGAATGGCGCCAGAACTTTGCCAAACACGCGCAGCCGATGATCCGGGAGAGGGTCGGTGATCTCACCGATGTTCACATCAGGGTTCTCTCGATTCTCCTGGGCCTGCCGGATCACGATCCGGTCGACGTGACGAAGGGATCGAACGCGATCCTCGTGACCCACGACCTGACCCCAAGCCTCACCGTGCAGCTCGACCGGGATGCGATTTCAGCAATAGCCACCGATGCCGGCACCCGAACATCGCACGTTGCCATCCTCGCGCGATCGCTGGGATTGCCAGCCGTGGTGGGATTGCGTGATGCCACGCTGAAGTTGAAGGCGGGAAGCGAGATCATCCTTGATGGGTCGTCAGGCGTGCTCATCCCGAATCCGACGCAGACCCAGATCGCCGCATATGCTGCGCGCGCGTCGCGCGAGGCGTCAGACACAGCGGAGCTCCAGGCGCTCTCCACGGCGGAGCCGGTCACGATGGACGGCGTGCGCATCACGCTGCGCGCAAACGTGGATCTGCCGGAGGAAGCAGAAGCCGCGGCGCATTCAGGTGCTGAAGGCGTCGGGCTGATGAGGACTGAGTTCCTTGTGGTAGGCCGGGCGACGATGCCCGATGAAGAGGAGCAGTACAAGGCTTACAAAAAGGTTGTGTCGGCGTTTGGTGACATGCCCGTCGTAATCAGGACCTTCGACATCGGCGGCGACAAGCTGCCGGTTGGTGGATATCCGGTCGAGCCGAACCCGTTTCTTGGGTGGCGCGCGATCCGCATGTGTCTCGACGAGCCGGAGATTTTCAAGACGCAGCTGCGCGCGCTGCTTCGCGCCGCGATGCACGGCGATGTCCGAATCATGCTGCCGCTCATCGTCAGCGTCGATGAGGTACGGCAGGCGCGAAAGCTCCTCGCCGAAGCCGCGGCTGAACTGGATGCGAGAGGCGTTGATTACCGACACGATCTTCCGGTCGGTGTTATGGTGGAGACGCCAGCGGCGGCGGTTGCGGCGGACACGCTTGTCAACGATGTCGCGTTTTTCAGCATTGGCACGAACGACCTCGTGCAGTACACGCTGGCTGTCGACCGCGGGAATGCTAATCTCGCGGAGCGGTTCACCCCGCTTCATCCTGCGGTGCTGAGGCTGATTCAACGAACTGTCGAAGTGGGTCACGCACACGGTCTCGACGTGAGCGTCTGCGGCGAAATGGCCTCGCAGCCAGTCATGGCGTTTGCGTTGATCGGCCTTGGTGTCAGGCAGTTGAGCGTCGCGGCGCGATCGGTAGCGATCGTCAAGCGAATCGTCAGGGGGGTCAGCGCCGAGGTTGCGGCGGAGGCAGCCCTCGCGGCGTTGGCTGCACATACAGCGCGCGATTCCGAAAGAGCGCTGAGACAACGACTGCTCGATGCGTTTGGGGATGCAGAGTTCCTGCGCGACGGGTTGCCCGATGACCTCGACGGGAATACGTTTGAGGGAATCAGCGGACCGTAAGTCCAATGCCGGCACGAATCGTACGGCGTGCCCGCAGTCTGCTACTCCCAGTCCCAACCCCAGGGAATATCGTGCTAGATCGACACTTATTTACCTCTGAGTCAGTTACCGAGGGTCACCCCGACAAGGTAGCCGACCAGATCTCTGACGCCATTCTCGACGCCATTCTCGCCGACGATCCTGTCGCGCGTGTAGCATGCGAGACTCTCGTGACAACCGGTCTTGCGTGCATCGCGGGTGAGATCACTACCGAGACCTACGTTCCTTTCGCCGACATCGTTCGCCGGACAATCGAGCGGATCGGGTACACCGACGCCAACTATGGATTCGACTCCAAGACCTGTGCGGTGATCAGCACGATCGGCCGCCAGTCGCCCGACATCAAGATGGGTGTCGACACCGGCGGAGCAGGCGATCAGGGGATGATGTTCGGCTATGCGTCTGATGAGACGCCGGAGCTGATGCCACTCCCGATCGTACTTGCGCACAGACTTACGCAGCGCCTGGCCGATGAGCGCCGCAACGGAAGCACATGGCTGCGGCCGGATGGTAAGTCTCAGGTCACGGT
>JAYUWU010000100.1:0-12690 GCA_043753365.1 Gemmatimonadaceae bacterium
TTCGGAAAGACGCTTTATGGCCCGATGGACGGACATGAGCCGATAATGCCGAAGGCCGCGCGCCACTACGACCTGCACGTTTGGTTCTACAAGGAAAATCCCAAAGGGATATTCGTGTCGACGAACTCAGCCGTGACGTGTCCCGCGGGAGCGTCGTACACGCACGATCTTTCGAAGCATCACTAGTTAATCTGCAGCTAAGGCAGTACGGCTACCGATTCGTGAGGTGCGGCCGTACTGCCCGATCGCGCAGTTGCAGTCCGCCGGTCTAATTTTTCTGGTCGTGCAGACCGCCGCGCTGTAGGTTTGCTCGCCTATGGTTCACAATCTCGACGCTGCGCTGGAGGGCCGGTACTCAGTCGACCGTGAGCTCGGCGCGGGAGGCATGGCTACCGTCTTTCTCGCCAACGACCTCCGACACGACCGCAAGGTTGCAATAAAGGTTCTCAGGCCGGAGCTCGCCGCAGTCATTGGCGCCGAGCGGTTCCTGCGCGAGATCAAAACGATTGCGAGCCTTCAGCACCCACACATTCTCGGGCTGATCGACTCGGGTCAGGTAAACGGCACGGCCTACTATGTGATGCCGTTCGTTGAGGGCGAGTCCCTGCGCGACCGGCTCGTTCGCGAAAAGCAACTTCCCGTAGCCGACGCAGTGCGGCTTGCGAGCGAAGTCGCGAGCGCACTCGACTATGCTCATCGCCACGGCGTCATTCATCGCGACATCAAGCCGGAGAACATCCTGCTGCACGACGGCCGCGCTCTCGTCGCGGATTTCGGGATTGCCCTTGCCGTCAGCAAAGCAGGAGGCACGCGCATGACCGAGACGGGAATGAGCCTCGGCACGCCGCAGTACATGTCTCCCGAGCAGGCCATGGGCGAACGCGAGATCGGGCCAGAGAGCGATGTGTATGCACTCGGCGCAGTCACTTATGAAATGCTTGTGGGCGAGCCTCCGTTTACCGGCCCGACTGCGCAAGCGATCGTTGCGCGAATCATCACCGAAGAGCCGCGTCCCCTTGTTACGCGACGGCGCACTATTCCCTCTCCAGTCGAGAGTGCAGTGCTGACCGCACTAGAGAAACTCCCGGCAGATCGCTTCAAGTCCACGAGAGAATTTGCGGATGCGCTGAGCAATCCGGGTTACACGCGCGCGGAAGTTTCGGTGGGATCAGTACCCTCAAAAGCGACGCGGCGCTGGAAGATCGCAGCTGTTGCCACTTCGTTGCTCGCGGTTGCAGCTGTTGGTGCTGCGCTGGCAGGCTGGCTCCGCCCCGACCCTCCGCGACCACTGATGCGATACGCCATCACATTCCCGGATTCTTCTGCTCCGAATTCCGGTATGATTCTGAGTCCGGATGGATCGCGACTATTGTATGCGCGCGCCGGCGCTACAGGCCTCCAGCTGTGGGTCAAGGAACGGGACCGCTACGAGCCATCCCCGGTTGCCGGTGCCGGGAACATCGACGCATTCACGATCTCGCCCGATGGCCAGTGGATCGCAATGGTCCAGCGCGCTGAGCTCAAGATACTCCCCATCGCCGGGGGGTCGCCGGTCAAGCTCGCGGACTCGGTGTTCTACGTTGGCGTCGCGTGGCTCGATGACGGTACAATCGTGTACACGTCCACTGACTTCTCTCTGATGCGGATTTCTGCGGACGGCAGCGGAGTGAGAACTCTCCGGGAGCAGCGAACGGGATCGCGCGCGCCTGTGCTCCCGCACGCTCTTCCTGGATCGCGCGGCGTTCTCTTTACCTTGTGCAGCGCAGCGTGTGTATCCGCTGACCTGTACGTGCTGGACCTGGAATCTGGGAGTGAAACGAAGCTGGTGGAGGAAGTGTTACAGGGGTGGTATCTCCCCACCGGCCACCTCGCGTATGTCGGCCGGGATGGGCAGATGTTCGCGATGCCTTTCGATCTCGACAACCTCGCGACGAGTGGAACGCCCGTACCGTTGTTGCAGGGCGTCAAGCTCCTTTCAGGGATCGCCCCTTTTCTGACCGTGTCATCGTCGGGCACGTTGATCGTTCAGACGGGGCAGCCTGCCTATTTGTCGACGGAAAATTCGAGCCTTGTGTGGATCGACCGGGCTGGTAAGCGCACACAGCTTGATTCCGCGTGGGACTTCAGCCTCGGCCAGACGGAAGGAAATCATGGCTGGGCTCTCTCACCGGATGGCAGGCGTCTGGTCATCAACCTCACGACTAATGCCGGCGATGATATCTGGACGAAGGCAATGCCACGCGGTCCCCTCTCACGACTGACATTCGATCCAGCTTCCGAGTTCAGGCCACGCTTTACACCCGATGGCAACTCGGTAACGTACATCCGGAGATCCAACGGCACGCGTGCCAGCGGGACATTGCTCGAACGGCTGGCTGACGGAACCGGCGGTGTCGACACCCTGCTGTCGAACGCGGTATTGGAGGGCTTTCGCACAAGGGATGGCTGGGTCATCGCGCGAGTCGGCGGAGAGGTTGGCGGGCAGAGCCGCGACATCGTCGGGATTCGACCCGGGGTTGACAGCGTTGCGCGCCCGCTGGTGGCCAATCCAGCCTATCATGAGGCGGCACCCGCGCTGTCTCCCGATGGAAAGTGGCTGGCGTATGAGTCTGACGAAACGGGGCGGAATGAGGTTTATATCCGCCCGTTTCCCAATACTGACGGCGGCAAATGGCAGGTCTCGGAGAACGGAGGACAGGCACCCCTGTGGGCTCACAGCGGACGTGAGCTTTTCTTTGTCGACGGCAGGCGGGACATGGTCGCAGTCAGCGTCGCTCCCGGTGGATCGTCTCCCAATTTGTCGGCTCGCCGTGCACTGTTCGCGCTGACGGAGGACCTCTACCTCGGCAATACGGGATACTATGCACCGTTCGACATCTCGGCGGATGACACGCGATTCCTCATGGTCCAGACGCGGACTCAGAGTCCTGGTGAAGCGACATTCCTGCTTGTCGACAACTGGTTCGCGGATGTGAAGGCAAGGCTGAAAGCAGCACGATGATGGCTACTGCCTGCTGGTTTTGACAGCAACCGGCGATCTGCAAGGGGTGGAATAGCTCCGCCTCTTCGTCACGTCTAACAATTTATCGGCCCCCTTGCGCAAGTATTTCGGCGGCTTTATATACAACCATATGGTTGTACATCGTCTTTCCAGTGCTGACACTGACCGGCTGTTTCACGCGCTTGCAGATGCGACGCGCCGCGACATCGTTGCGCGGCTGTTCGCTGGCAAGCCGTCATCAGTCTCGACGCTCGCAGCTCGCTACGACATGTCCTTCGCAGCGGTGCAGAAGCATGTCGCAGTTCTGGAGGAGGCGGGTCTCGTGACGAAGCGCGCGCAGGGTCGCGAGCGGATCGTGCACGGCAACCCCGAACGTCTCGCGCGTGCGCGAGCTCTGCTCGTTCAACTCGAGGGCCTGTGGAGGGCCCGCTTCAGCCAGCTCGACGCCGTTCTCGCCGAGCCGCGCAAAACAAAGGAGTAGTAGATGCCGATCACTTCAGTTGCGTCCGATGCAAAGGCACTGACCTTGACGATCATTGCCGACTATCCGGTTCCTGTCGAGCGTCTCTGGGACGCTTACGCCGACCCGCGCCAGATCGAAAAGTTCTGGGGTCCCGAGGAATGGCCGGCACAGTTCACCCGCCATGACATGTCCGTTGGCGGAGAGTCCCACTATTCGATGTCCGGACCCGATGGAGCGAAGTCGAATGGATGGTTCCACTTCCTCCGGGTCGAGCCCTTCCGTTTCATAGAGGTGGAAGACGGATTCGCCCACGAGGACGGGCGACGCAACAAACAAATGCCGACGATGCGAATGATCTTCAACTTCGAGAAAACAAAAGAAGGTTCGCGTTTTACGAGCGTTACCTACTTCAATAGCGTGGAGACGATGGAACAGCTCGTGAACATGGGAATGATGGAAGGCATGCGCTCGGCGATGAGCCAGATCGACGCGGTGCTTGCCGACCTAGCGTCGTTCGCTGCGGGCCGCGCGACAGAATCGCAGATACTCAGCGACACCGAAGTGCGTGTCAGCCGAATCATTCGCGGCAGCGTGAAGGACGTATGGCGCGCGCACAATGATGCAGATCTCATGAAGCGGTGGCTGCTTGGACCGCCGGGTTGGACGATGCCCGTTTGCGAAATCGCTGAGAAGGTTGGTGACTCATATCGCTATGAATGGGAAGCGGCGGACGGCTCGCAGCGATTCGGGTTCGAGGGCGAGCTTCTCGAGTCAGATGCTCCACATCGCGCGGTAACCACTGAGCGGATGATCGGCATGGAAGGTCCAGGCGCGAAGAACCTGTTAGCGCTCACTCCGGTCGGGACTGGTACGCTCATGACTCTTGTCATCACGTATCCGAGCCGCGAGATCCGCGACATGGTACTCGGCACAGGCATGGTCGGTGGTATGGAGCAGAGCTATGCGCGACTCGAGAGTGAGGTGCTGAAGGCGGCATAAGCTGAATCGGCACTCCGCGCGGTTGAAGCGATTCCGGCCGCGCGGATTCTCTCGTTCACACTCACAGCAAGCAGCTACGTGAAGACACTCCAACTACTCCCTTCATCAGGCAGTCTGCGATTTGCAAAGGGGGGCTGCCCAAACTCTCAATTCGGTTGATGACAGAATCGGGTCCGGCCCTCTGAACCCGCCAGCACTGAAGCGTCAGTCATTGATCTGCCGCCAGCGCAGTCTCTCGGTGCAGCAGCGCATCCTCCTCGGTCTCCGCTCGAACGACTGCCGGACAGTCGAAGCCGACGTCCCTGCACTGGATCACTTTCGTCACCTGAATATCCTCACGTGGTTTCCGAAAACGGTTCTAACTCTCTAGTATCCCCACCGCGGCGCCGTGTCAATGTCGCAATGGATTTCTGTTCCCGGCAAAATGGCATGGTAACGGGGATGATCTATCGCGTGAACTTCGCCGAACCACCCGTATGCATCGTTCAGACGGGAAAAGAAGCGCGCGGTCTCTCCGGGTCCCAGTATCACGACGTGCTCGCTCCGGCAGCCAAGCGCGACATGCTTCTGCCGACAGCAAGAAATGTCGGTAGAAAGCAGGTGATGCCTGTCACGCCCGCGCCGAAGCGTGCGGCGTTAGTGCCGAGTATGGCAATACGGGGGGATGACTCTCTCATTTTGGGCAGATGTCCCTGGCTGAAGTGTGGCACCGCGATCTCCGAGTCCATAGGCCCGAACAACCGCGCTTGATCGCGAAGACTGCGTCGGAGAAGGCTCCGGCGAACTCAGGGGCGGGGCGGCTCCAGGATGGAAATAAGCGCGGGACTGACTTGCAGCGACGGCGTTGAACGCGGACCGCCAAGGAACCAGCTCCATTCGATGACCTGCGGCGCATCGAGAAACTCCTTCGGAAATATCCCGCCATACAGCCGCTGCTCGCGGGTCACTCCATCAACGGGCCATACCTGCGCAAGATCGAGGCGCTCATCGGGGTCACGCTGCCACACGATGACCCGCGGATTCCGGATTCGATTAAGGTCATCCGGCGAGAGGAGGTACCATCCTGACGCCTGAAGAACAGAGTCCGCGCTCCCCGCAATCGCGCTCAGGTCTGCCGCGTGCGCCAGCGCGAATATCCGCTGCACGCGCGCGGAGCTCCGGTCATCCCAGGAAACGATGCGCGGGAAATACCTGGTCCGCCCGCCAGCTTCTCGCGCCCCTGGAACAACTGGAATCTCCCCCGCAGCGCGCTGAACGCGCATGATACGCAGTCCAGCCAACGCGAGGAGTACCAGCAGTGCTAATGAAAGGGCAAGGTACACCAGGCGAACTGTCACGCCAGTAACCCGTTGCGACTCAAAGGCATCCGCCTCGCGCCATAGCAACTATCAACGGTCTGAGGCATGGAGCACTACCTCCCTCGAGAAGTCCACAGTTAATCCTAAGCCCCTGGCCAGCAGGCAGATAGAGGCAACGGACCAAGCGAATTTAGGCATGATAGGCAGCCCGCCTTTGCAGCGCGGCTAGTTCGGTCGGCGAGATTCGGGCAGCTTCGAAAACCTCTCACGGCAATGAGAGCGAAACCACTCTATCCAACAAATTCGGCGCGTCCCTCTTCGCCGACGGGAACCTCAATCCTGAAATTGATGCTTCGCGAGCTGATCAGCCCTAGCGAGTCTTGCTGCGGGTCAGCGCCGCTAGCTCGGCAAACCAGTTGAGCACTACTATGTACCGCGACTCCGCGCTCGAACCGGCGGCTCTCGTCGTCGCGATGTCGTCCACCGCCGCTATGAACCGGCGCCCGTCCGGATGGAGATCCCAGTTGGCGACTCCTGAAATGTCGACCGTCGCCATCACCTCCGGCGCCCGCACGGCCACCTCGGGAGCGCTTTCAACGCGAGCACGGAACAGAGTGTCGAGCGGAGCGCCCTGGCGCCAGAAGTAGACGTAGCGACCATCATGCGACCATCGCGGATGTTCGCCGTCACCGGCAGAGACCAGCCACTTGCCCCTCGGCTTGGGAAAGTCTCGGATCCACACCTCCATGGCACCACTCTCGGCGGCGCTGAATGCCGCGAGCTTTCCGTCTGGAGAGATGTTGAGATGACTCTCGGGCCAGGGAGCCTGCAGGTAGGGTTTCGGTTTGGCGCCACCGCTCAGGGAAAACGTCAACAGGTCGGTCGACCTCTCGACTTCGATCATCGAGGTGAACAGGATGGTTTCGTCGGCCAGCCAGCCAGTCGCGTTCTGATTTCCCGGCAGTGTGAGAACGGACTGCTCAGGCCCGCTGTTGTCGGCCGGCTTGACGAAGAGATCTTCCCCATTGCCCTTCGTGCCCTTGCTGAACACGATCCGGCGGCCGTCCGGCGACCAGACAGGATCGTCATTGTCACCGTCGAACGTAATCCGGGTATTCGTCCCGGTGACGAGATCGAATGTATGGATGTCCGTCTCCCCGCCGCGTGAAGTCTGGTGCTCGAAGGCAATGATTCGGCCGTCCGGCGAGAACCGGGGGCGGGCACGACGTCCCCTCGGCAGCCGAAGCGTGTCGACGCTGCCATCGAACCCTATTACCAGGAGCCGCGTCGCACTCATCGATGTCGATCCTCCGCTGCCCTGAGCGTCACGAAAGACGAGCGTCCCATTTCGCGAGACGGAGTACCCGCGCGCGTTACTCCGGTATCCCACGCGATCGAGCACGCGCACTGGCGAGCCCGTTATCCGGTGTCGCCGGAGGTCGAACGTGACGGCGAAAAGGGCGTCGCCCTCGGCGACATACAGGAGGTGCCCGGTCTTCACGTACCACGGGTGCGCAGCACTCGGGACCAGCATGGTCGTGGAGTCGGAGTCGAAATCATACACCGCGACGCCGCCACCGGTCGTAGTCAGCATACCTGAGCCGTCGGGTAGCATGAAAAGCGTGCGCGGCGCCGCCTTGGGCAAAGCGCGCGGCGTGCCACCGCTCGCCGACACGCGATATGTCCCCTGAGGGCTGCGGAAGATGATCTCGTCATCCCTATACCAATCCGGCCCAAACGGCTGGATCGGTCCCGGCGGGACCAGAGTCATCAAGCCACCGCCAGACACCGCAACCTTGGCGAGGGAATTATCGCTGTCACGCCTGAAAACGATCCACCGGCTGTCCGGCGAAAACGCTGGAGCCATCCCGGACTCGGTTCCGGGGACTTTTCGGAACTCTGCTGCACCGCTCAGGTCGCGAATAAAGATGGCCCGTTCCGTCCCACCGGTGCCCGCAAGAGCCAGCATCGACCCGTCCGGCGAGATGGCGAGATCTCCATCGAGGTTTGGCTTGACCGCACCTACCGACAGATCGAGTCGCACCACCGGCGATTCCGGCCCGGGTCGAAGCCACCCCCACACCGTCGTCACCAGCAGCATTGCGATTACGGTTGCGACACCGGCAAGAACACCGCGCGGCACGCCTCTTGTCCCGCCCGCCGCAATGCCCGCATGAGTCAAGCTCGTGAAGGCCGGATTGCTCAGAGCATCCGCGAACGCTTTCGCCGTCTCGAACCGGTCAGCTGGAAGTTTCTCGAGAGCTTTCTCGACGGCCGCCGCCACGTTCGGCGGAACCGATTTCCGGTGCTTCGTCACTGGCGCCACCGGCTCGGCGATGATCTTCATCACTATCTGCTGCGCGGAGCCCCCCAGATGCGGCGGCTGCCCCGCGAGCATCTCGTAGAGCACGGAGCCCAGCGAGTAGATGTCAGAGCGCGCAGTGATCTCCTTCTCCGCGGTCGCCTGCTCGGGACTCATGTAATGCGGCGTGCCGAGTGAGAGGCCGGTCTCGGTCATGCGACCGCCGGCGGCCGCACTCAGCGCCAGTGCGATCCCGAAGTCCGCGACCATCGGCCGACCGTTCGCGAGCAGCATGTTCTCCGGCTTGATGTCGCGATGGACTACACCCTGGCTGTGCGCGTAATGCAGCGCATCGGCGACGTCGCTCGCAATCTTCACGGCTTCATTCACACCGAGCTGCGTCTCGCGATTCAACTTGTCGCGCAGCGTCTCGCCGTCGATGAACGGCATCACGTAATAGAGGAAGCCGTCGGCCGTTCCAGAATCAAAGAGCGGAAGGATATGCGGATGCTGCAGCGCGGCCGTCGTCGTGATCTCGATGACGAACCGCTCGGCGCCCAGCACGGCGGCGAGCTCCGGCTTCAGGACTTTCAGCGCGACGCGTCGCCTGTGCTTTAGGTCTTCAGCAAGATAGACGGTGGCCATCCCGCCCTGGCCAAGCTCGCGCTCGATGCGGTACCGATCTGCGAGAGCGGCGGCAAGCCGCGATGGGATCGCGGTCACCTGACCTTCCCCACTTTCTGCCGCAGCTCCTCGAAGAAATTCTCAACCACTACCAGTTGACCGCTTTCGTCGCTCCGGCGCGAACGGATCACGATGAATCGCTGTCCGTCCGGAGAGATGTCCCAGTCCCAGATACCCACGAGCGAGAAGAGCGTGCTTGGCTCCCCTGTCGCGAACGACTCGCCCGGAAGGACTGGAACCCGCACAAGCTCATTCCTCCCGCCGATGAAAAAAATTTCACGGCCATCACGCGACCACTTCGGCTTCAAGCCGCCGGAAGTCGAAACCTGCGAGAGCGAGGCAGACGAGTTGGGAAAGGGCCGCACATACACTTCGTACGTGCCGGTCGGATTTGCTTCGAATAGCAGCCATCGTCCATTGGGGGAGATGCTTCCGTTTCGTTCGTTGAATCGTGTCGAGCCAAATGGCACCGGCGTGGAATCGAGGCCCGGACGAATGCCATAGACGTTTCGCGATGACGAGGTTCTGCCGCCATAGACGAGCCAACGGCCGTCGCGGGTCCAGTTGCCTTCGTAGACCGGAAAGGAATCCTGACGGAGAATTTCCAACGTGCCGCTGCCGTCGGCGCGCACAGTACGCAGGTCGCTCTCGGCTACGTACGAGGATGTGTAAGTCACCTGAATCCCGTCCGGATGCCACCGCGGCGAGTGATTCGATCGCTCGAACGTGAGCTTCGACACAGGACCGCGGGACCGGTCAAGCTGCCTCACCCAGATATGCTCTCCCGCGGCGTCGATGATCGATACGGCCAGCTTTCGACCGTCTGGCGACAGCGCGAGAGATCCGAAGTCGCCCGTCCAGCCCGGCTCGACCTCCGAGACGACGCCGGAGCGCGTCGCCCAGAGGATTTCCCGCTGACCAAGCGAGAATCCGGTGGCGTACCACAGTGTCCCGGTCGCGGAAATGGCGAGGTCCACGCCACCCCCGCCTCTGCGGATGTTGATCCCATCCAGAAGGAAGACCGGATTCCCGGTTACCTCCAGGCGATCCTGATCAAAGGGAACTCCCATCAGGGCGCCTTCCGCCGTGACATACACGATGTGCCCTGAGGCGGCGTAGCGGCTGAAGACCCCACGAACAAGCACGCGATGTCGCCTGGTCTTCAGGTCGATGACCGCAATGTCGTTCGTGTTCTTCACGTTGACTCCCGGCCCCCCGCGATCGACCGTGATCAATACACCGCGGCCGTTTGGAAGAGGATCGGGCCAATTGTGCTGGAGCTCTCCGCCCGCGGAATCCAGCACTGAGACCGCCTCCGCCACTCCACCCGTTTCCAACACGCGCATCAGGGGACCGATGCCGCCGGCATCGAAGTACAGGTAACCGTCAAGGCCCCAAGCCGCGCCAGGGCCGCCGACACCCATCGTCACCGTTATGTTCGGGCCGCCGGTTAGGGACGCCACCTTGAGCTCAGCGCTCCCCGCGTAGCCACTCATGAAGCCAACTCGGGAGCCGTCTGGTGAGAAGAAGGGATTGAAGGCTCCCTCCGTGCCGAGCAGCTCCACTATTTCGAGTCGTTCGCGCGAGCGGATGAGGAGCCGCCCTGTCTCTCCGGAATAGACGAGTCGGGAGCCGTCGGGCGCAACGGCAAACGGTGCCCACTGTGTCGTTCCGACCCGCTGTCCCTCGGGCAGCGCGACTGCGTACCTCGAAAGCCTTTCCGGCGGCGCGGAACGCGTAAAACCCCAGGCTGTCGTAAGAGCCAGGACACCAGCCAGCATTAGCACAGGAATTGTTGCACGCTGCCGCCAATCAGGGGAGACGCGTGCGATCATTCCGCTGGCGCCGCTCATCGACACGAACGATGGATTCGTCAGCGCCTCGGCGAATGCCTTCGCGCTCGCGAAGCGATCTGCCGGCATCTTCTCGAGCGACATGGCCACCGCCGCCGCAACGTTAGGCGGCACCGCCTTGCGAAGCTTTGTGACGGGCGCCGCATCCTCGGTCACGATCTTCATGATGATCTGCTGGGCGGACGCGCCAGTATGTGGCGGGCTGCCCGTAAGCATCTCATAGAGCACGCTGCCCAGCGAATAGACATCGGAGCGCGCCGTGATCTCTTTCTCCGCAGTCGCCTGCTCGGGGCTCATGTAGTGCGGAGTGCCGAGACTGAGTCCCGTCTCCGTCATGCGTCCGCCCGCGGCCGCACTCACTGCGAGGGCGATTCCGAAGTCGGCAACCATCGGCCGCCCCTCGTGCAGCAGGATGTTCTCCGGCTTGATGTCGCGGTGGATCACCCCATGCTGGTGCGCATAGTGCAGCGCACTGGCGACATCGGTCGCGACCCGAACCGCCTCCTCGATACCAAGCTGTGTCTCGCGATCGAGCTTCGCTCGGAGCGTTTCACCATCGATGAACGGCATCACGTAATAGAGGAAGCCGTCGGCCGTTCCCGAATCAAAGAGCGGAAGGATATGCGGATGCTGCAACGCCGCGGTTGTCGTGATCTCCACAACGAACCGCTCGGCACCGAGCACAGCAGCGAGCTCGGGTTTCAACACCTTGAGCGCGACCTTCCGCTTGTGCTTAATATCCTCAGCGAGATACACCGTCGCCATGCCGCCCTGGCCGAGCTCGCGCTCGATGCGATAACGATCGCCAAGCGCCGTCGCGAGACGTTCCAAAGCAATGGTCATTTCTTCGACCCTGCGTGCCACTCGCGCCGCAACTCCTCGGCCCAGTTGTACGCGATGAAGACCTTGGCATCCGTCTTGGTCGGCGTGACAGCCGCGAAAGTTCTGCCGTCGGGTGAAAGATCGTAGTGCACATCATCGTATGCTGTGGCTATCCGTCCAGTGGCCCAGAAGCCGGCGCTGGTGACACGCCCCACAACACCCAGAGCAGGCGATATCCGAATATCGACGGCCACCTGCCGGTCGCCATCTCGAAAGAACACGCGACGGCTGTCGGGAGCCCAGACCGGGCAGCACCCGCCCGCAGTGGAAATCTGGATCTCCCCCTTTCCGGCGAGTGCACGGACCTGGACGCTCCTCCTGCTTCGATCCGCGAAAGCGACGAAGCGCCCGTCGGGCGACACCCGCGGCGATATCGGACGCACGCCACTCCGCCCCGTCGGGGAAACCAGAGTATCGATTCGCGAAGGGTCTTCGAGACCGACACGAAGCAACTCTATGCGCGAATCGCCCTTTGTCCACCGCGACACGATGATCGCCCGAGCATCCGGCGTCGGGACCGCAGCGATGACGTCGCCATCAATTTCGACCAGACGCGATGGCGTTGTGCTTCCGTCCAGGGCGGTCGACCAGATCTGGGCCTCACCGCTGACATTTGGCACATAGATCAGGCGCGTCCCATCCGGGGACCATTCCGGTGCATCCGCAGTCCCGGTGTTCGTGACTCGTGTTGCCTCCTTCGTCTCGACGTCGACGACCCATATGTCAGAGCCTTGGCCGGATCCGGAGTGGATCGTCACCGCGATGCTGCGTCCGTCCGGCGAATAGCGCAGCGCACCAAACCAGTCTTCGTTCCGCAGCTGTGTGCGATTCCCTGCCATGTCGACCAGCTCAAGCTTCGATTTGACGAGGGCGTCAGGCTCTTCGTAGACGATCGTGCCGGACTCCGACACTGCGACGGCGGTGCCTGTCTGCTTGCGTGCGGCCCGCTGCGAGAGATGCAACGGCTCACCGGTAATTCGCATCCCTGCTACGTCGATCGCCACCGCCATGAGGGCACCCCCGGACGAGTAGATCAGCAGGTCATCTATCACCGCCAGCGGGGCACCCGACGCTTTAAAACGTGCGTACCTTCTGTTGCGGAGTGAGTACATCACCAGCGCGGTCGAATCGTTGCTGGAAGTTCCCACATACAGGACCACTTGCTCCTCGCGAAGCACAAGCGGTCGCCGCTGTCTTACTTCGCCGGC
>JAYUWU010000101.1:0-4626 GCA_043753365.1 Gemmatimonadaceae bacterium
GCCGCCGCGGCGTGGCCCTCGGCGGTCTTTGCAATCAATCCGAGGTTCTGCACGGCGCCTTCCACAGCGCGCACATTTTCCTGTGCGGCCGAAGTCACAGCAGCGGCGCCCTGACGAGTTCGCTCAGCCGCGGCCGCGATCGTCGCGAGTGCACCGTTCAGGTCGCGACCCACTCGTTCGATTTCAGCGACGTGAGCAGAGCTTCCTTCCATCGCGCGCGTCGTTGTAGTCACACGCGATGTCACCGCCTCGGTCAGGCGAACAACGTCTTCCGCAGCTGTCTGTGTCTGCTCAGCGAGTTTCGCGACCTCCGCGGCCACGACGGCGAATCCACGGCCGGCCGGGCCGGCTCGCGCCGCCTCGATCGATGCGTTCAGCGCCAACAGGTTCGTCTGCTCGGCAATCCGGCTCACTGACGCCACGAAGTTGTTGATTTCAGCGGCCGTCGCAGTGAGTCCGCTCACCTCCGCAGCAGCGTTCTGAACGATGCTTCGAACCTCGAGTAGAATTGCCAGCGCCCTGTCCATCTCCGAGCGTTTGGACTCCGCCTCCGACTCGATTGCGCCAGCGAGCGCGTGCACGTCAGCCGCACCACCCACCATCCTGTCGGCTCTCACCCTGATGCCCTCGAGAGCGTCATTCACTTTCCGGAGCTGAACCACCTGAGTCTCGGCGCCGTGCGACACCTCTCCCACCGCATCAGCCACCTGTCCCGCGGAATCCGAAATTTGTTTTGATGCAGTAGCGAGGTCACCGGCGGATCTGGCAACGTCGTCAGCAGTGTGAGCCGCGCCCGATACCACACGCGACAGGGACTCGCTCGCATGATTCATCGCTTCAGCGAGCGTACGAAACTCTCCGGGCATTCCCGGAGTTGCAGTCCGGTTGAGAAGGTTGCCGCGGCTCAGCTGTATCGCGTGTCGTACCAGCGATCGCAGTGGCCTGCCGATCTCGCGGGAGGTCCTGATCACTATGAGAAGCGCGAGGACGAGTGCGAACCCGATCACCGTCAACAGCAGGGCCGATCTTCGGAATGCGTATTCGCTGAGCGACTCCGATGCACGCTGGAACGCCATGTTATTGGCCTGATCTACTCGCTGCAGATCGAGAAGCAGCTGCTCGACGAGCTTACCGGCGCGCCGGGCCTGCTCGCGCGACTCTTCCGCGCGACCGAGGTCCCGGAGCCTGTGCGCTACAGCAAATGCATTCTCCACCTCAGCGAGCCTGCCGTCTACTACCACCGTGTTCGCAACTTCGCCGGCAAGGTCACTTCGCGTCGAGGTAAACGTTCTATGCAGTCCGTGCGCTTCGAGCCCAAGGCGGCGGAATTCCGACTCCGCGACTGGATCTCCATCATTCAGGTAGCTCGTCGCTGCCTGAACTTCCTGGGTAATCACATGGGAGAACCGGGCGGACTGCTGGGTGACAGCATTGGCATGAGTCAACGTGGCGGCCACCTGGTCCGAGATCGTTACGATGGATACCCAGCCGACGAATCCGGCGACGAGAAGCAGAAATATCAGTACGGAGAAGCCGAGTCCCAGCAGACGTCGAATGGTCTGCGTGCCGATGGCGGTCCTCATCTGTGTTCACCCACGCCTGCGAGTACAGTCGAAACATTGGCGGAGCCGCCGCCGGAGGTCAGGTCGCCTGAGACGACCTGTGCAACGTGGAATCCCATCCCGATGGGATCTCCACTCGAGTTGAAGTAGATGGGCCCGGTCACTCCGGCGAAGGCGGCGGCTGCCGTCAGTGATGCGAGATAGTCGCGAATGCCGAGCCTGTCGTTACCCTTGTTGATCAGCGCCTGCGCGACCAGACGTGTTGCGTCGTAGGCCAGCGCGGCAAACGCATCAGGCTTCGTCTTGTACTTCGCCTCGAATGCTTTTACGAACTCGCGAACTTCCGGCCTCCGCTCGGCCGCGTTGAAGGAAGTTCCTACATATGCTCCGTTGGATGCACTCGTGTCGCTGACGATGCTCTGCCAACCGTCGCCGCCGAGGAAGATTGCCTGAATTCCCTGTCGCCGGGCCTCGCGGAGGATGCGCAGTGCTGACTCCTCGCGGCCAGCTACGAACACGATTCCTGGCTGACGCATCCTGAGATAGGAGACGAATGGCTCAGGATGGAGTTTTTCCGGGATCGGGTCGAAGCTCACCACAGTCCCGCGAAAGGAACGACGGAATGCTTCAGCAAGGCCGCGCCCGTATGAATCGTTCTCGTACAGCACAGCCGCCTGACGAAACTGCGCGGAAGTGCCGCCGATGCGTGACGCGAACCGCGCGAGGATGACGCCGTTGAGTGAGTCGCTCGAGATGACCCTGAACGTCCACTTCGAGACCCCTGTAAGATCGGGGGACGAAGCTGTAGTGGCGACGGCGGTGAGCTGTCCATCATAAATTCTCGCAGCCGCGAGCATTGCGCCTGAATTCACATGGCCGATGACTGCGGAGATGTTGCGATTCGCAACGAACTCCTGAGCAATCGCGGCCGCTCGTGATCCATCCGCATCGTCGTCGCGCGGGACAATCTCGAGCGGCGAGCCATTGATGCCGCCGTTGCGGTTGATCTCCTCGACAGCGAGATCGATTCCGCGACGAGTCATGATGCCGTATCCCTCTTTCCAGGGACCTGCGGCACCGACGAGAAATGGTTTCGGACCCTTGCTGCAACCGGACAGCAGGGCCAGACAAAATACCAGCGCGATCGATCTCAAATTCTTCTCCTGGAGGGCGGGCTACGGTGCCTACCCGTCCATTTGACGAGATTGTCGCGCCGTGGTCACGCGCGAGGACAATCGCGGGCGAATGGCTGGCACTCAAACTGCCCTGACCATAGTAAGCCCAAAGGAGATCTGGTCAGCGTGAGAGTGCTCGTTACAGGTGGCACGGGAGTGGTAGGAGCCGCGGTCGTCACCGAACTGGTCCGCTGCGGCCATGACGTCAGGCTGTTGAGCAGGAATGCGGAGGAGGATTCAAAGCAATGGGCCGGTGTCGAGCCATGGCCTGCCAGCATCGAAGACAAGGCCAGGATTACTGGGAGCGCGGACGGGTGCGACCTGGTGCTGCATGTCGCTGGCATCGTGACCGAATCGGCGCCCGAAGTGACATTTGACGGCATCAATGTCCAGGGCACTCGCAACATGGTTGCAGAGGCCGAGCGGGCAGGTGTGGTGAGGTTGATATACGTGTCGTCGCTTGGCGCCGACCGTGGCGAGTCGCCTTATCACCAGTCGAAGCGGTCCGGCGAGACAGCCGTCGAGAACTTTCGCGGCGGGTGGATAATCCTTCGCCCGGGGAACGTCTATGGGCCGGGCGACGAGGTCGTCTCACTCCTTCTCAGGATGGTCCGCACCCTGCCGGCTCTCCCGGTAATCGACGGCGGTGACGACATGTTCCAGCCTATCTGGGTCGAGGATGTTGCACGTGCGATTGCCAGCGCGGTGGAGCGCCCTGATCTTCACAACCGCGTTCTCGAGCTCGCCGGCGATGAGGAAATTTCGACTAACGGCCTTCTTGACCGGTTCGCCGCGTTGACCGGTCGGGCGCCAGTGCGCGTGCCAATCCCGGGCTTTCTCGCGCAAGCCGCAGCGGCCGTCGGCGGACTCGTGGGCATGGACCTTCCCGTGAACGAAAGCCAGCTGACTATGCTTCGCGAGGGGAATGTGATTCGCACTCCCGGCGGCAATGCACTCACTGCTGTTTTCAGGATCCAACCGACAACGCTGGAGGAAGGATTGAAGAAACTGGCCGACGCGCAGCCTGAGCAGTTGCCTGACGAAGCGGGGATTGGATCACTGAAGCGAAAACGCATCTGGGCGGACATCAGCGGAAGCAGGTTGACTCCAGAGGAATTGTTCGAGCGGTTTCGGCGTGACTTCAACGAAGCGACGCCCGGAATCGTGGACGCGGAGATCGAGCCCGGGACTCGCTGCGAACTCGAGCCTGGAGCCACCATCACCATGTCGCTTCCGCTTCGGGGAAACATCCAAGTGCGCGCGCAGGAGGTGACTCCCGTCAAGGCGACGCTGGTTACGCTCGAGGGACACCCGCTTGCCGGAGCCGTCAGGTTTCTCTCGGAGCAGCGCGGTGATCAGGTGCGGTTCGAGGTCCAGGTATACGACCGCCCTGCAAACATTACCGATTGGTTCGCGATGAAGGCGATGGGCGAGACAATGCAGACGCGGACGTGGGAAAGCGTCGTAAAGCGAATGATCGATGAAAGCGGCGGCGTTGCCGCGGCGGGCATCCGAGAAGATGAGGAGGACCTCGATGAGAAGCAGACTGACCTGGTCGAGGAATGGCTCCGTGACCTGGTAGTCGAACGGAAGAAACTCGAGCAATCCGGGATAGATACCAGGCGCGACTGAAAAATTTTCGCATGTGGAACTTGAACTGCGGGAAAAGCGTTGATGGGAGTGGGGTGAGGAACTGCTGAGTTTTGTGAGTGCTCTCTCGAATATTGGCGCCGGTGCGGGTTGTCAGCTTTTTGATTCCTTGGTTAACGGCGGAAGAACAGACTTTCAGGCCGCCCCTGCGTAGTTACCCAAAAAGAGGAGACGCCGAATATCCGCACCGGCGCCAACACTCGAGAGAGCACTCACAAAACTCAGCAGTTCCTCACCCC
>JAYUWU010000102.1:0-4573 GCA_043753365.1 Gemmatimonadaceae bacterium
AGTGCCTGTCGTTGCCCGCCGCGCCAGCTTGTTCCCGAATCTACGTGAACGACACGGAGCCTTCTCACCCCGTTGCGAGTCTGTCGGCGAATGCCTTGAACAGCCCGCGATCCCATGGTTCAGGTGAGTCGTTCATCTCTTCCGGATGCCATTGAACGGCGACGACCCACCACTCCGGCGATGTCGATTCGAGGCCCTCGACTACTCCGTCCGGCGCGAACGCCGTGGCTTTGAGGCCGGGCGCGACATTTTCGACGCTTTGGTGATGCAGTGAATTGACGGTTATCGACGTGGCTTCGATCGCTTTCGCGATGAGAGAGTCTTCCTCGATCTGTACTGGATGAACGCGCGACGATCGGTCATCTTGAGGATTGTGCTCGAGAGCACCGGGAATCTGGCTGGGAATGTCCTGAAACAGAGTCCCGCCAAGCGCCACGTTCAGTACCTGCGGCCCGCGACAGATCGCGAGCAGTGGCTTATTGAGCTCGCGGGCGGCACGAATCAGCTCGATCTCGGTAGAATCTCTTGCGGGGTTCGATGCTCCACACTCGGGAAGCCGGGGTTGTCTGTAAAGTGACGGATCGACATCTTCGCCGCCTGTCAGAACGACGCCGTCAACACGTGAGACAATCGCGCGCGCTGCAGCTTCATTCGACAACGGGGGTACGATGAGTGGTATGAGCCCTGCACTCTCCAGAGCGTGAATGTAGGCGCTGTTGAGCCTGACGCGATGGGCTCCCCCGAGGGTGTCTGAAGTCGAGGAAACGGCGACAGTAATGGCAGATGGAGCGGCGCGCTGGTGCCGCGACCCACTAACACTTTGGGCAAGTGTGGATGACAAGTTGAGGTCCCTGGGGTTCAATATTCTTCTGGCAGGTTCGGCGCTGGCCGCGCCGGCTTTTGCCGCTGCTCAAAGTCTGGGCGGGGCCTCTGTGCCCTGCAAGGGCCAGATCATCAGTCGCATCGAAGTAAGCGCGCGCCCGCCGTTCGAGGTGAAGGGCTCGGGATATCAGCGTCGCCTCGCGCGGCAGCTCACCGACCTGCATGCGACGACGAATCCGGATATCATCACGAATTTCCTTGCGCTGCGGCCGGGAATGGCATGCAGCGAGCTGCGGCGCGCTGAATCCGAGCGCCTCCTTCGCGCTCAGCCCTACCTGTCTGACGCGACACTCACTGTTTTTCCTGATGACGCGGGTGGTGTTTATCTGGCAGTCGTAACTGTCGACGAAATTTCGCTGCTTATCGGCGGCGGTGGCTCCGGGGCGACTCCCTACCTTCGAAGCGCTCGGCTCGGAGAGGAAAACCTGTTCGGTGAGGCTATTTCAGTCGCCGGGCAGTGGCGGTACAGCGAGGATTTTCGCGATAATTTTTCGGCCCGCATTCTCGATTATCAGTTTCTCGGCCGGCCGTGGCACATGCGCGTCGAAGGTGCGCGCAACGAGCTCGGCGGAAATTGGGAGATGGAACTCAGTCACCCATTCTTCACAGATCTTCAACGAATTTCGTGGCGCACGACTGCGGGGTCGCGTGAGGACTATCGCTACTTCCGCCGCCCTGACCAGTTGCCTGCGGCGGTGCAGTTGCAGCGATCTTTTGGCGACGTCGGCGGCGTGTTCAGGATCGGACCGCCCGGGAAGCTTGCACTCGTCGGAGCGTCGCTTTCCTACGAAGACGAGATGCCCCATGACGAGCCGGTCAGGATCCTGAATGGCGAGACGGCCGCAGATACATCGAGCGCACTGACCGATCGCTATGGCCGTCACAGTATTACACGCATCAACGCACTGGCGGGTCTTCGAGACATCAAGTACCTGCGTGTCACCGGATTCGAGTCGCTGGACGGCAACCAGGACATGCGCACTGGCTTCGAGATCGCGACAGTGCTCGGGCGTGGGGTTGGGCTTTTCGGTGGAATGGAGAGCGATGTGTTCGCGTCGGCGAACATGTATGTCGGTGGAGGCACACCTGTGGCGTTCGCCGCACTCGAGACGACATTCGAAGGGCGCCGGCACTCGGATTCAAACAGATGGGATGGTGTGCTCGGCAGTGGTCGGTTCGCGACGTACCTCAAGCCAACCCCCCGGCACACGTTCCTCACAAGCCTGGAGTGGAGTGGCGGCTGGAGGCAGCGCATTCCGTTCCAGCTTACGCTTGCGGACAAGGAGGGAGGGCCGCGCGGTTATCGCGATTCGTGGCTGGCCGGCGGACGGCGCGCGGTGCTGCGGCTCGAGGACCGGATCTTCATCGGTCATTTCAAGGAGCTCGCCTCGGTTGGAATTGCCCCGTTCGCTGATGTTGCGAAGCTCTGGCGCGGTGATGTGCCGTTTGGGGTGACAACTGGCATTAATGCAACCGCCGGTTTTTCGATTCTGGCGTCAGTGCCGCAGCGGTCGCAAAGAATGTGGCGGTTCGATGTCGCTTATCCGCTCGACCAGAGCACCGGCGCGCGCCTTCGCTTCCGTCTCGTGAGCCGCGACTTCTCCCGTGTGTTCTGGAAAGAGCCGGGGGACGTCAACCGGAACCGCGAGCGTTCAGTTCCGACGTCGGTGTTTAACTGGCCTTAACAATCGTTGCGATGGGCGAGGTTGCGGTGCTGATGGCGGCTTACAGCAAACAGCGAATAGCTACCGCTAGTCGCCAGCGACTAGTCGCCAGCTTCTCGCGGTAGCTGTTCGCTATTCGCTATAAGCCTTTCAAGCAGCCGCCGCAGGCGCGGTGTCGTCGCGCAGCGTGTCGAGGTGCATCAGCTTCTTCACGAGCGGCGAGATGACAAGCACGAACACACCCACCCCAATCGCAATCCAGCCAATCTGCCGGTACACGTCGAGCACGACCTGCGCTGCAGCCGCGTCACCCGACGCGCGCTCGGATCCCGTCGCCGCCGATATCAAACCTGCGACGAAGTTTCCGGTCGCCGAAGCGAAGAACCACATTCCCATTATCAGCGAGGCCATGTGCGCCGGCGCCAGCCGGTTCATCGCCGACAGTCCGACGGGAGACAGGCAAAGCTCACCGGTAGTGTGGAGGAGGTAGATCAGGAATATGAAGACCACTGGTGTCATGCCGGCGGAAGTTCCTGCGCCGAGCACCAGCACGAGGAAGCCCGCACCAAGCTGAACCAGCGCAATACCGAATTTCGCTGGGGCTGAAGGCTCCAGGCCGCGACGACCGAGCCGCGTCCACAGCGAGGCGAACAGCGGGGCGAGCAACACGATGTACGCTGCGTTGATCGACTGGAAGACAGACGCCGGAACCCCCGATCGATCGACATAACGATCGGTGTAAAGATTGAGCGACGAACCTGCCTGCTCGAAGAGTGCCCAAAACAGAACCGAGCCGAGGATGAGGAACATCGCCGCGAAAATACGGTCGCGATCATGCCGCTCGAGCTTCACGACAGCAGTGTAGAGCACGTAGGCGATCAGTACAGCTCCAGCGACACCGAGGAACCCGCCGACAAGATCCTGATTCTGCACCATCCACCAGCACACGCCGACCGCCAGAATTCCGATTCCGTAAAGCAGCCACTCGAACTTCACGCCAGCCACCTTTGATCGCAGCCGCGCTGCGTCCGGTGCCTCGCCGCGGCCAACCAGCAGCGGAGTACCGCGAATGAAAACAACCAATCCGAGCAGCATACCAACGCCCGCTGCTCCAAAACCGTAGGACCATCCGTAGGTCTCACCGAGCCAGCCGCAAAGCAGCGACCCGAGAAAGGCGCCGAGATTGATTCCCATATAGAAGATCGTATACGCGCCATCACGCCGGACGTCCGTCCGCGGATACAACTGACCGACGATCACGGAAATATTCGCCTTGAGGAAGCCGGAGCCGACGATGATGAACGCCAGCGCAAGCCAGAAGACATTCAGTGCTGCTGCATTCTGGCCACCGCTTCCCTCGACAGCCATCAGGAAATGGCCGAAGGTCAGGAGCACGGCGCCAAAGAGCACCGCCTTGCGCTGCCCCAGATACTTGTCAGCGAGGTATCCGCCGAGCACCGGCGTTATGTAGACCAAAGCAGTGTATGCGCCGTATATGACGCTCGACTGCTCGTCGGAAAACAGCCAGTGCTTGGTGAGATAAAAAATGAGGAGCGCCCGCATTCCATAGTAGGAGAAGCGCTCCCACATCTCGGCGAAGAAGAGGACGAACAACCCCTTCGGGTGGCCGAGCATGGTTCCGGCGGCGTCTCCGCTCTGCAAGTGGGCGTTGGTCATGAAAAACAAATCCTCGCGAAACGTTGGATGGGAGTCAGCGCGAACGTGGCACGGTGCTCACGCCGGGAAACGTAACTGTGGCGATGCAGCCGTGCTCTGGTCGCGGGGAACGGTTTCAGGTCGCGCTTGTCGTTCGACGATGGGAAAGTATGCCCGCGGCGGATTCACGCCACCTGATTTCAATTGTTCGTCCCACGAAACTACCGTGGGTGGCTGTTTGATACACGCCGCCCTGTGATCGGGTGCCTTCTCCTCCAGCGGAGGATTGAGCTGCGAACAGGCCGCATCTCGCGCCGGGTGATGACACCGCGGATGAAACACGCACCCGCTTGGCGGATTTGCAGGTGATG
>JAYUWU010000103.1:0-4545 GCA_043753365.1 Gemmatimonadaceae bacterium
CCAGCGGTGGATCCGCTTCCAGTGCGTGCACGGCATGGGACATGGCCTGACGATGCTTTACAAACACGACCTCAAGAAGGGAGTGGAGGGGTGCGATCTGCTCTCCGACGACTGGGACCGTCACGCATGCTACGGAGGTGCGTTCATGGAGAACATCGTGAACGTCACAAACCCCCATCATCCGGCGAGCGCTCTCACGCATGAACATTCCAGCGCGCCCGACACCGCCGAAGAGCACGCTGGTCACGACATGGCAGCGATGGGCAACCACGTCAAGCCATTCAAGGCAGTCGACCCGAGCGACCAGCTGTATCCATGCTCGATACTGGGAGTGAAATATCAGTCCGCGTGCTACGGCATGCAGACGTCAGTGATGCTCTACAACAACGGTGGTGACATGGCCGACGCTGCGAGGGCGTGCGACAAGGCACCCAAAGCGATGCGCTCGACCTGTTATGCAAGTCTCGGCCGGGACATAAGCTCATACGCGAGGCAGGTGCACGCCGAAGCGATCCGCATGTGTTCGCTTGGCGCCGGGAGTCCATATCAGCCGTGGTGCTTTCTGGGTGTCGTGAAGAACCTGATAGACCTCAACGCTCGCTCTTCTGACGGCATTGCGTTCTGCAGGTCCGTGCCGGGAGACGGCAACAAGCAGATCTGCTACGCCGGGGTAGGGGAGCAGATACTGGTGCTGACTCCTGACGTCGAGCAGCGAAGACGCCAGTGCGCAGATTCAGAGCCGGCGCACGTCGAGGCCTGTCACTACGGCGCGCGAGTCACTACACAGATCCCGCCCGGATTGGCGAAGGTGTACGCGGCAGTCAACTAAGCACGTAACTCAGTCCTGAGTTACGTGCTTAGAGACCCAACCTACTTCGTGACGGCGAACCCGTCGATGTGAACGTCGAGATTGTGATTGACGCGGATTCCCGCAACCCCCTTCGTGCCTGAGTGCGCTCCGGCCCCGTCGATCGTCGTGCGTGGGATCGACTTGACTTCCGTTCCGTTGACGCGGAAGCTCAGGTTGTCGTTGCCGACGACTATCGAAAGTGCGTTCGTCGCCTTGCCGTCAGCGTCCATTGCCTTCACCGCCTCGTGTGCAGTCCAGTCGACGATCTTGTGAACCGTCGAATCGTCGGCGCGGTGATTGATCAGATACTTGCCATCCTGCCTGACGACGAAATACAGGTAGCTCTGGTTAGGCGCCTCGAGGTTCTGTCCGCCGAGGAAAATGCCGTAAGCTTCTGGATGCGCCGATGCCTTGGTCTGGGCAAAGCTGGCTCCCACGGAGTAATTCCCGCCTTCGACCAAGTTTGCCGGGTTCCAGTAGATCGCTGCCGGACCGGCGGTGACGTGAATTCCACCACCCATCGCGATGAACTTCGCGTCGGTGATCTTGCGTCCCTGTGAGGCCGGGCGCGGGTCGATGCGACCAGTCCAGCCGGGAACTTTCACTCCACCTTCGCTGACGAGCTTGTCAGGGTCGGAACCCTGTGCAGCGACGGATGATGCGCTCAGTGCAATCAGCGCTGCTGCGGCGATCATTAGTTTCACATTGCCTCCTTTGGGTCGTACGGTGTTTGTGCGGAGAAGTATTAATGATAATTGCGGACGCAGGACTGTGCGGGTCCAGGACCAACCGCAATCGACGATCTTCGACTTATTGCGAACCGAGGATGAATCGGCGCAGCGTGGATCTCAGGCCGGGGGAGGCAGCGGGCCGGTCAGCCTTACAACGAACGCCTCGAGCTCGGCAACCCCGTCAGCCGATCTGCGCTTTTGCGCGTTCAAAAGTCCCACCAAAGCCCCGCGCGAAACATCGTATTTCGTCTTTAGCGACTCGGGGGACTTGTCTGCGAAACCGGCGAGTGCGGCGCCAATGCTGCGTTTCTCCTGCAACGAATCCTGGATGACGAGGTGGAGCGGCGGTTTGACCGGAGAGATAAGGATGAGCTTATCGCCACCCGGTGAGACGACATACGTCGTGACACTCTGCAGCTCTGAATTGTCGAAGGCCGCTACTTCGCGCCACGAAGTATCGCGACGCGGAGCGCGCGCATACACCTTGTTTCCCTTGCCCATGAGGAGCTGACCGCGCGGGGTCCACGCATGGGCTACCCTTCCAGGCAACGACGGTGCGATTGTAGTCGCCTCGGCTGCACCCATCTCGAGGCGCCGGATTTCATTACTGCCCAGCGAATCGGTTCGTGTGTAACTGATAGCGCGCTGACCGGGGATCAGCTGCGGCGGAAGATTGGCTACAGGCCAGTCGCGGTCAGTCATCGTCTTCGATTTCGTATCGAAAATTGCCACCGCCGTGCGTGTCTTCGGTCGCACCATTGCAAAAGTCGTAGCGTCGATGCGGGTGTAGTAGCCTACGGTGTCCGGACCAGGCAGGACGCCACTGAGGGGCGTACCGTTCATGTCGTATATCCACGGGCCCCATTCTGTGAAAAGCGTCGCAGGGATCCACCGAATCACCATCAGCTTGCCATCGGGCGTGACTGTTGGACTGTTCTCCATCTCCGGGGTCGAAGTGATTCGTGTTTCAGCGCCTGTCGAGAGATTGATGCGGTAGACGTCAGACTGTGCGTTAGCACTGTCACGCCTGCCGATGAAAAGAATCGATTTGCCGTCGGGGGTAAAAGATGGCTGACTGCTTACGCCGCGATTGCCTGTGAGCTTTCGCGGTGTCCCCAGCCGAATTGCACGGTTAGCCGAGTAGGTGATGTCGGCCACATAGAGGTTGACCGGTACCAGTTCCTGCGCGCCAGCAAATAGGGGGAAGGTGAGAGCGACGAGGAGCGAATGGAGGGCGATCTTCTTCATTGATTGAAGCTGTTTGCGAAACACCGTGCGCGCCAGTGCCGATACACTCGCCGAACAGGCGAGATTCTTGCCTTTAGTGCAATTCTACACAGGCACCGATCCCGGAGGATCAGCGATGCGTTGGACACCAGGAAAGCGAAGCGGAAATCTCGACGACCGCCGTTCATCAGGCGGAATCGGGAAGGGGCTCGGGATTGGCGGCACGGTGGTCATCCTTGCATTGAGCCTCATTACAGGCCGGAACCTGTTCAGTGATCTCGGGGTCGAGCCGGGTCTTGGAGGTGGCGGTGCCCCGATGAGCGCCGAAGACTCCGCGCGCGAAGAGCCGCAGGTCCAGTTCGTGTCTTACGTGCTCGACGACGCACAGGGCACGTGGACCCAGATCATGGCAAAGAACAACGCGCAGTACCAGCCGGCCCGCCTTGTCCTCTTCAGGAATTCGACGCAGTCAGGGTGCGGGGTCGGACAATCGGCCATGGGACCGTTCTATTGCCCACTGGACCAGAAGGTCTACATCGATCTCGCGTTTTACGATGATCTGCAGCGGCGCTTTGGTGCAAAGGGCGACTTCGCACAGGCATATGTACTGGCGCACGAGATCGGTCATCATGTGCAAAACCTGACGGGAACCGCTGCAGAAGTTCGACAAGAGCAGGAGCGGAATCCGCGTGAGGCCAATCAGCTCTCGGTAAAGATGGAGCTTCAAGCTGATTGTTATGCCGGAATCTGGGCAAATTCAACGCAGGCGCGTGGCAAGCTCGAGGAAGGCGATGTCGACGAAGCCTTAACGGCCGCATCAGCTGTTGGTGACGACCGGATCCAGGAGCAGAGTGGACAGCGCGTGAACGTCGACGGCTTCACTCATGGGTCGGCGGCGCAGCGGGCCGAGTGGTTTCGCAGGGGGTTGAGCAGTGGTGATCCGCGAGTGTGCGATACTTTCTCGGGGTGATCAGGGCCGAGGGGTAGACAGAGAGCAGGCAGCAGGCCGTCTCAGATGTCGCTACGTGCATTCATCGGTGCCGCGACTCTCGCTTCCGACTGTCCCTGTAGCATGTGAGACGCGGGGCCCTCGGTAAAGATCTTCGTCATGAATCGCTGCCCTTCGCCAATTCTCTCGACTTCGATTGCAGTCGCTTCAACAGATTGTTCAACGCGCTGAAGCCTGTCCGACAACTCCTGTGGGAATGTCGCGATGATTTTTGCGCTGCGTCTCCAGATTCGCCGCGCGTACGCGATCGAAATAGGCAGCATTACGAAAACGATCATCATTCCGCCGAGTACCCATGCTTCTTCCGGGGGACCGGTGCGAGGCGGTGGCGGAAGTTCGACCGCCGCACCGGGAACCGCTGCCGCCCGGGCCACCTGTGCATCAGCGTCGGCAAGCTGCTTGTCCATCACTACGATTCGTTCGTCGACTGCCTTCAGCCTGGCTTCGAGTCCCGCCTTGTCGGTGGCGCTGATCTCGGGATTCGTGAGACGCTCGGCAATCGACTGCCGTGATTCCTGCAGGTCTTCCGTCTGGCGATCGAGCTCACGCCGCGCAGCGCGAAAGGCCTGGTACACGGCCTGGGGACTGGAGATCGCCACGCCGTCGACTGTGACCTGGGTCGGTGCAAGAACCGGAGCGGTTGGAGCGGTGGCAGCTTGCTGCATCGATTATCCTCCTGGCTGGGCCAGGTTCAACGTGGTCCCAAGAGTAACGATTACGCCCGATTC
>JAYUWU010000104.1:0-12392 GCA_043753365.1 Gemmatimonadaceae bacterium
GAAGGCGGCGCGACCGGTTTTCTCACAAAGCCGTTCAGCCCCAAGAAGCTTTACGCGCAGATTGCAAAGCTTACCGGGGTCGAAACCGAAGAGCAGGCCGGAGAGGATTGATGAATCGGTGGGTCGTAGTGCTGGCAGGTGGAGTTGGGTCGCGATTCTGGCCGCTCAGCACGCCAGGCCGCCCCAAGCAGCTCCTGCCTCTCGTCAATGAGAATCCACTACTCGTAAACACGATGGAAAGACTCGCGGAGGTCGCTCCTCTGGATCGCACGTTGATCCTCACGAATGCATCCCTAGTCGAGCCGATTCACGCTGCAATCCCGTCGATTCCCCTCGAGAACATCGTCGCCGAGCCAAAGCCTGCCGGCACGGCAGCGGCACTGACATGGGCTGCACGCGAGATCGAAAGGCGCAGCGGGAGCGAGGCGACGATGATCTGCGTTCATGCGGATTGGGCGATCGCAGACGACACGGGCTTTCGCGCTGCGTTGGTTGCCGCTGAAAGGGTGGCGATGGAGGATCATGCGCTCGTTACCGTTGGCATAGTCCCGACCCGCCCCGACCCAGGCTTTGGCTACATCCAGCCGGGTGCAGAAACCGAAAGCGGCGCGCGCGAGGTGGTCAGATTCGTAGAGAAGCCCGAGCGCTCGCGCGCGGAGTGGATGCTGCACGAGGGATACCTGTGGAACTCGGGGATTTTTGTGTGGCGTGTAACCGATTTTCTGGATGAGGTGCGCGCGTTGACGCCTGAGGTTTCGGGTGCTCTTGCTACCAGGGCTGAGCAAGGACTTGCTGCTTTCTTCGACGCTGTCACACCGGTTTCCGTGGATAACGGCGTGCTCGAGCGCAGCAGTCGCGTTCGCGTTGTTGCCGGTGATTTCGGTTGGGATGACGTTGGGACCTGGGCCGCCCTCCGGCGGGTCAAGGCTGAGGACGACAGCGGCAACGTCACGAGCGGACGCGTGTTCGCACTGGAAGCCGGCGGCAACGTCGTACACGCCGAAGGAAACGCTGTCGTGCTTTACGGCGTCAGTGATCTCGTCGTTGTAACACGAGGAGGACTTACACTCGTTACGACTGCAGACAAGTCGGCGGAGCTCAAGACGCTCATCGATTCTCTTCCCGGCGACCTCCGCGACCTGACGTGAAGCGGCTATACCTCTACGATGATTTCAAGGCACGCAGCTTCGCCCCGTTCGCGCTGACGCGACCGGTCTCCGAGCTGCGCGCGGGGGCCGAGCTCATCAGGCTTCGATGGGAGCGGGCAGCGACAAGCAAGGCGTACGGCTTCATCAGCTCTCCGCACCTTGACGATTTCGCCGAGTTCGACTCCCCGCCCGCGGTACACAATGACGCGACAGCACTCGCCGGCTCGGTGATCGTGAACTCGAGATTCGTGGTCTCGCTCGACGCGCGACTTGACGACATGAGCGGCGCATTCATCGCCGACGGCTTGATCTGCGGCGTCAGGCTGCGCAAGTCTACAGATATCAGCGGCCTGCTGGATGGATCGCAGAATCTCGAGAGCTTCCTGCCTCTGGATGTGGTACCCACGCAACTACGCGGACGCTGGCTTCGCGAAGTCTGGAACCTCGTAGGCGATCTTCAGACACAGCTGGGTGAAGACATCCCGCTGATCGGTTCACGACTGTCAGGTGCAGCGATCGAGAACGCCACCGTTATAGGTAAGCACAGCATTTACCTGGAGACTGGTGCGCAGATCGAGCCTTTCGTTGTGCTCGACGCCTCCGATGGGCCGATACTTATCAGGCGCGGCGCGACGATCGCCTCGTTCACGCGAATCTTCGGCCCGACTTACATCGGCGAGGACACGCACGTCGTCGGCGATTCGATTCGCGGATGCTCCATCGGCGACGTCTGCAAAGTGCGCGGAGAGATCTCGTCGACAATCATGCTCGGCCATTCCAACAAAGGCCACACAGGATTCGTGGGCAACAGCTATCTTGGCCGGTGGGTGAACCTTGGCGCGGGTACGACTACGAGCAACCTCAAGAATACGTACGGACCTGTGGCGTTGTGGACACCTGACGGCACCCGTGATACGGGACTGCAATTCCTCGGGAGCCTGATCGGGGATCACGCGAAGCTTGGAATCGGCACTATGCTGACCACTGGATGTGTCGTGGGAGCAGGCGCGAATGTTTTCGGGGCCAACGTGACGCCGAAGGTCGTGCCGCCGTTTGCGTGGGGCGAACAGGAGCCGTGGTCACGCAATGAGTTCGAACGGTTCTGCGAGGTAACTGAAAGAATGATGGAGCGAAGGCACGTGACTCTCGAACGGAAAACGAGGGCGCAGCTCGAGGCGGCCTTCCGGCTCAGCGGAGACCCGGCTTGAAGCTCTGCGTACTCGGCAGCGGCAGCGGTGGCAACGCCGTTCTCATGCAGTCAGGCCACACCCGAATTCTCATTGACGCAGGCTTCGGCCCGCGCGCGATGGCGAAGCGCCTGCTCTCTGTCGGAGTAAATCCGGGGTCGATCGAGGCCGTCGTAGTAACTCACGAGCACACCGACCACATCAAGGGTGCGCGGTCCGGCGCGAAGCGCTGGGGCTGGCAGGTTTACGCGACCGCTGGAACGCAGTCAGCATGCTTGTCTCTGTCCGAGTCGGGGGCGAAGACACTTACCGCCAACTGTCCAGTCAGGATTGGCGACATCGAGATCAACCCTGTCTCCATTTCGCATGACGCAACAGAGCCCGTCGCGGTGATCGCTACCGATGCGACGAACGGTGTCAGGGCGGCCATCGTTTACGACCTGGGCATTATGACCGAGAGCGTACAGCGCGCTATCGAGTTCGTCGATATCCTTGTGATCGAGTCGAATCACGACGGGGAAATGCTGAGGAACGGGCCCTACCCGTTGATGCTCAAGCGCCGTATCGCAGGGAACCACGGCCATCTCAGCAACCGCGCCGCTGGTGCTGCAGCCGCCACGTGCGCACACAGGGGGTTGTCGCACGTTGTGCTCGCGCACTTGAGCGAGACTAACAACACTCCCCGGGTCGCCACCGAGGGCATGCGGCGCTCACTGTCGAGGACGGCCTTTGCCGGCACCGTCGTCGCAGCTCTCCAGGACACGCCGTCGCCGATTGTGGGCGCTGCCAGGTCGACCTCGTTCAGTGCGGTCCAGTTGTCCCTCGGCGTCTGAATAGGGGCGGCGCACTAAATCGTCGCGCAGGAAGGGGGTGCACCATAAGTTACAGCCGTGCGCGCATCCGTCATCATCACCACGTACAATCAGCCCGAGCAGCTCGAAAAGGTGCTGTGGGGCTACGGGGCCCAGACGGGCGCCGACTTCGAGCTCATCGTAGCGGATGACGGTTCCGACCCGTCGACGACTGAAGTCATCGACAGGGTTTCACAAGCTGCGGGTCTCGACGTTCAACATATCTGGCACGAGCACCGCGGATTCAGAAAAACTGAAATCCTCAATCGTGCAATAGTCGCTGCGCGCGCTCCGTACCTGATTTTTTCTGACGGCGATTGTATACCCCGCAGCGACTTCGTGGCCACCCACGAGCGGCTCGCGAAACCCGGGTTCTTCCTTTCCGGCGGATATCTCAAGCTGCCGCGGGATGTCAGCGCGAAGATCACGGTTGCGGATGTCAGATCTGGCGATGCGACCCGACCCGAGTGGCTTCGCGACCGCGGCTGGCATCCCGGCAAACGCGCGCTTCGATTGCTGCGGGCGAAGCCGCTTGCTTCGCTGCTCGACGTTATCACGCCGACGCGCCGTACGTGGAATGGGCACAACTCGTCGGCGTGGAAGGATGCAGTGGTTGCAGCGAACGGTTTCGACCTCGACATGGGATATGGCGGCCTCGATCGCGCGCTCGGTGAGCGGCTGATGAATGCAGGAGTGCGAGGACGACAGGTGCGTCACCGGACGCCGTGCCTCCACTTGTTTCACGAGCGGCCGTACGTAGACCACGATAAGTGGAAGCGTAACCACGAGATCCGGCATCGGATAAGACGCAATCGCGAAACGAGGGCGGTGCACGGCATCGACGAGCTGCCCACTGACGATTCCCTGCTGATACGCAGGCCCGGACAGTTGCTCGAATCAGGACGAGAAACAGCGATCGCTCGCTGAGGCGGTGGTTGAGTATTAGCCAGTGCCCGTCCTGAAAACTCCCTTTCCGGGAGCACAATGCGGAAAAACCACTGCCTCGGGCTTCCGGCACTCAGGCTATCGGCCCCCGGCTACTGCGGAACGACCGCTCCGAGCTCCGCATCGAACTCGCGGCGGATCGTAGCGAAGAGCTCCATGATGTCACCCTCGTTCGTCCTGAAGCCGAGCGTGCACATGCGAAGCGAGAACTTTCCCGCCAGTCTCGTCGATGAAATAAGGAAGCGTCCGCCAGCGACTACTCTCGTGTTGATGCGCTCGTTGAGCGCGTCGAGTTCGGCCTCCGACAGACCGGTGGGGTGCGCGCGAAAACACAGAATGCCGAATTGCGCGGGGCAAAGTATCTCGAAGTCGCTCGCGGCCCTGACGAGCGATTCCATGAGCCGCGCCCGCGTGATCGCATCCCCGATTGCCGCTGCAATGACGTCGGTCCCGAAATATTTCACTGACGTCCATATCTTCATCGCACGGGAATAACGTGTGAGCTGCACGCCGCGGTCAGCGAAAGTCACTTCCTCTTCGCCTGGCTCGACATCATGTAGATACTCGGGCCAGATGCGGAACGCTGAGGTAAGCGTTACTGCATCACGGACCATGAGGCAGCCGCACTCAAAGGGAACAAAGAGCCATTTGTGAGGATCCAGCGTGATGCTGTCGGCGCGCTCCATACCGCTCAGCAGCCTCTTGCCCTCATCAGTGATTACAGCGAAGCCGCCATAAGCTGCATCGACGTGAAGCCAGATTCCTTCCGCTTTGCAGTAGTCGGCAATCGCGTGCAGATCGTCGACCGAGCCGGTGTTTGTGGTACCAGCGTTGGCGACCACCATACAGGGTGTCATGCCGGCTTTACAGTCGGTCTCAATCAGATACGCGAGTCGCTGCGTGTCGATCCTGAAGAGCTCATCCACCGCGACGCTACGGATATTCTCACGCTTCAACCCCGCGACCCATGCAGCGCGAAGTACCGACGAGTGAGCCTGTGCCGATGTGTACACGGTGAGACTGGAAATATCCGCGCCGCTCTCGACTGACCTGTGCCGCGCCGCAACCATCGCTGTGAGGTTGGCCGCAGAGCCGCCCGATGTCAGCAGCCCACTCGAGCCTTCTGGCATTCCAACCCAGCGGCGGATCCACTCGAGCACCACCATTTCGATCTGGTTCGGACCGGCTGCAACTGGCCACACACCCGCGTAGAAGTTGTATCCGGTCGCGATCCAGTCACCGAGAAGCGAAGGAAAAGTCGGGCAGCTCGGCACATACGCCATGAAGCCAGGATGCGGCTCGCGTGCGTGATATGGAAACACACTTTCCCGGAGCGTCTCCACGATTGAATCGAAATCACTTGGCCCGCGAGGTGCGGGAGCCATCAGCAACTCGTTCAGCCTGGAGCGTGGAATTGATGCGATGACCGGCTCTTCGCGGATGTCCGACAAGTGGCGTGCTACAAGATCGGCTACCCGATGACCGAGTCGCTGCATCGTCTCGAAGTCGAGATCAAGAGGCGAGCGATTCAATGCCGCAGAAGATGCTCCAGTGGGTGCCTCACCAGCCAGCGGCAAAACTATCTGGCGCGAAACGGTATGGAGTACTCGCGATTATCCCACGCAAGCTTGAGCACTCCGCCCGTTCCCGACGGCAGCACGCTGATGGTGAACTGCTCGACAGGCTGGGCAAGAGCAGCCTGCGTCATGTCGAGACGCACCACATCGCGCGCAGAGTCGTACTGCGTTCCCCACTGTCCGGTTTGCAAATTGATGATGAGCTTGGTCCCGGTCGGAGTTGGCAGCGTCCACAGCGTGTACTTCCCTGCAGGAATTACCGTTGTGCCGAGTACGAGGTCAGCGGTCGTCGTGAATCCGGTGGCGCCGTCAGCCCCCGTGCGCCACGGCTCACCCCACTTGACGACGTTGCCCCAGACTTCGCGTCCGCGTTTCGATGGCCGGCTGTACACGACTTCGACCGCGGCAGCTCCAATCTGCGCCTTCACTGTATCGCGTGGCGACATGCGACCTGCGCGCCCGCGAGCGGTCTCGACGGCAGCCCAACTCTGGACCCGACCATCGAAGTCAATCCCCGAAGCGCGATGCGTGCGCGTCTTTATTGTCGTTGCAGTAGCGTCAAGTGCGATGATTTTCCCTTCTGCATCGACGGTTGCAACTTCGACCCAACCTCCATTGAAGGTGCTTACCAGAACGACGGTATCGCGGGATCGCCTGATCAACGAGATCGCGGAATTGTCGCCGCCACTCGCTCCCGGCGTAGGCAACTTCACGCTATCGCGCGGCACTGGAGGGTAGAACAGCAGGATCTGCTCGTACAATCCCACCGCGGCTGGGAACGCTGGGATTGACGGAACGGCTCGTCCGGAAAACGAACGAGTCCTGGTATTCACCGTGTCGGGACGTCCACCGCGCTGGACCTCGATCGTTGCGGTCGAATCGCGAATCAGCGTCACGGCTGAAAACGCCGGCGGGGCGGTCGGATCCGCCCCTGGGCGACGCGTCGCGACGGACATTCCCCTGAACCTTCCCGCGCTGAGGTCAGCTACATAGTGAATCACCTGCACCTGCGGATAGCGGGAGAGTATGTCACCCTCGAGCTTGTTGGCGGTACGAGTATAGCGCTCGATCGCAACAGTGTCGGACCCAAGCATCGATACGAACGTGCCTGACACCGATGCCACCTGGGCGTCAACGGTCGTTGCGACCGCGAAGAAACACGCGATTAGTAATTTGCTGGCTGACATGATCGGATCCTGAGGGCTGGCGAGTGGTTCGAAAGCAGCATAGTGTCGCCATGCGCAGCAGGACGCAACTAACGAATGCCCGATCCTTCCTTCCCGCCCCAGAGCGGAATGGCCAGTCCGCCTGCATCCTCATAGAACCGCACGTGCCCGGGTGCGTACATCTTCACGAGGAGGAGTATCTGTCCCGTGTGCGTGGAACAATGCTCGACGACGTGGTAAACCGCGCCCAGTACTGACGTGTCTCTCCCCTGGATGTGAACGCGGCGCGTAAGGTCGGATTCCGACAACGTCGAAAATATCGCATCCGCATCCTTGACCGCGGATTCAAGAAGAGCGAGCAGTTCTGCTGCCGTGGCACCGTCTACAGCCGCAAACTCTGACGAACGATCTCGCACATCAGGCGCTCCACCGATGCCGCAGACGACCCACTGCCGAATGTTGCCGGCCAGGTGAAGCAGCAGATTTCCGATGCTGTTCGACTCCGGACCCGGCCGTCGCCAGATCACTTCATGTGGAAGCGTGGCGACGGCAAGGCGGATCTTTGTCGGATACTCGTAGGCGAGATAATAGCTCGACCGCTCGAGGAAGCTCGTTCCGCTCATGCGGAATAATCTATTCCACTACCGAGATAGAAACCGGCGTGGTGAGATAGATCACTTTCTCCTCGCGACGCGAATGCAAAATCCGCATGAACCAGTTCTCTCCTTTCCACCCGCCGCCGTGCTCCATCACCCAGCGGCCGAGCTGAGTGACATCATCAGGAGCCATGCGCAGGCAGCCGTGCGAATCGGCAGAGCCAAGGCTTCCGACGTCACCCGTACCGTGGATGTAATAGTCAGGTTCCTTGAAGAAGATCTTCACGACCTTCATCGGGTTGCCAGGCTCGCCCGGCGCTTTGGCAGTTTTTTTCCTTGCCCATTCTGAATCGGGTGGGCGCCAGCTCGGGTTCCACGTCAGCTTCCTGATCTTGAACGAGCCGCGCGGCGTCGGATACGGGTCTTTCCCGTCCGCGATGTCGAACATCGTCAGGACGCTATCGCCGTCGTAAACGTAGAGAATCTTGTCGGACAGATCCGCGACGAGCCGCATGGCAGGCTCTCCAGCGGCCCGCGCCGGCCTTACGTTTTCGCCTGCGGCCATCCCTCCCAGAACAATGAAGGCAGCCAGTACTGCGGCGCTCTTAAGTGATTTATTTGCAAGCTTTTGCATCGCTCGACCTTTCCTTGATTTGAACATTGGAAGCCGCACCAGATTGCAAACGACGGACCAGATGTTTTACGGGCTCATCACAGCCGGGATCAACTCCTCTTCGAGGAGCCTGTGAAGCTCCCGGTTATGCCCGCCATCTCGAGCTGTCTCTGCATCGCTGGTCATCACGACCACCAGCTCGAGGCTCGGCACAACGAAAATGAACTGCCCGCCGTAGCCCCATGCGTAGTGAATATCATGGCCGTGTGCACTTCGCTTCCACCAACCATAGCCGTAGCTATTCCCGTTGAACGGCGAGATTGTGCGGGCGACGAATGAGCTGTCGATCCAGCTCGCCGGGACGATCTGCTTTCCGTCAAGCTGTCCGCGGCGGAGGTACAGGTTCCCGAACCGCAACATCTCGCGCGGCGTCAGGTACATTTCGTTCCCACCAAAAAAAATACCCTGCGGATCGCGCTGCCACGGACGCAGGGTGATCCCCAATGGCCGAGCGAGATTCTGATTCGCGAAGCTGAATGTGCTGGTCCCTGTTGCACGAGTCAAAATCGCTGACAAGAGGTGTGTACTGCCCGTGCTGTACAACATTCTCCCACCGGGCTCATCGACGAGCGGACGACTGAGTGCATTACTCACCCAGTTGGAACTCCTCACCCAGGCACCGTAGTTACCGAAGCTCGTTGGCTGAAGACCCGCTCGCATCGACAGAAGCTGGCCGACGGTGATGGACAGTTTTACTGAATCCAGACCGCGTGTCTCGGCAGGCAGCAGCTCGCCTATTGTCTGGTCCACGCCGCGAATCCTGCCCTGCTCGATGGCGATTCCAGTCAGCGCCGAGATTACGCTCTTCGAGGCACTCTTGATGTTGGTACGTCGATCAGGACCAGCGCTCCCGTAGTACTTCTCGCCGATAGTGCTGTCCTTCCATTGAATCACCAGGGACCGCAAGCGTGGAAGCTCCGATGCCCTAGCGAACGCGCGCTTGAGAGCCGCCGAGTCGAAGCTGGTACGCAGACGCGACTTCGCGACAGCCGGAGACTCGGTACGCGCATCTGCGCCCGAACAAGCGGCCGCAATCAGAAGAAATGAAGCGCAAGTCGCGCATCGGATACGAAGCATCACCGTCTATACCCTGGGGAGCGAAAAAAGAGCTGCCCCGGAGGACAGCTCTTTAATGCGAACAGCGAACAGCAAACCGCTAATAGCTGCTGTCTAGTACATTCCGCCCATTCCGCCCGGTGGGCCACCCTGGCCACCACCGCCGTTCTTATCTTCCTTCTTCTCGACGATCAGTGCTTCGGTCGTGAGCAGAAGTCCCGCGATCGACGCGGCGTTCTGAAGAGCGGTACGCGTGACCTTCGTCGGGTCGATGACGCCGGCCTCAACAAGATTCTCGTACTCGTCAGTCAGAGCGTTGTAGCCGTAGTTCGACTCCTTCGAGTTGCGAACCTTCTCGACGACGATGGAAGCTTCTCCACCGGCGTTCTGAACGATCATGCGGATCGGCTCTTCGATCGCGCGGCTGATGATGCCGACGCCGATCTGCTCGTCAGAATCCTCGAGCTTGAGCGACTTGAGCGCCTTCTGCGCGCGAACCAGTGCAACTCCACCGCCGGGGACGATTCCCTCTTCCACCGCGGCGCGCGTTGCGTGCAGCGCGTCCTCTACGCGAGCCTTCTTTTCCTTCATCTCGCTCTCGGTCGCTGCGCCGACATTGATCACCGCAACACCGCCCGCGATCTTCGCGAGGCGCTCCTGCAGCTTCTCCTTGTCGTAATCCGAGGTCGTCTTCTCGATCGCTGCCTTGATCTCCTTGATGCGACCCTGAATCTTGTCATCGTCTCCGCCACCGTCGATGAGCGTCGTGTTGTCCTTGTCGACAACGATACGCTTCGCACGGCCGAGGTCGGTGACGACCGCGTTCTCGAGCTTGAAGCCGACTTCTTCGCTGATGACCTGACCATTCGTCAGGACTGCAACGTCCTGAAGCATCGCCTTGCGGCGATCGCCGAAACCAGGTGCCTTGACGGCAGCAACGCGAAGCGTTCCACGAAGCTTGTTGACGACGAGAGTCGCGAGTGCCTCGCCCTCGATGTCCTCCGCGATGATGAGCAGCGGCTTGCCGAGCTGGGCGACCTTCTCGAGGATCGGGAGAAGATCCTTCATCGACGAGATCTTCTTGTCGTGAATCAGAATCATCGCGTCTTCGAGAACGACTTCCATCTTCTCGGGATCTGTGACGAAGTACGGCGAGAGGTAACCGCGGTCGAACTGCATTCCCTCGACCGTCTCAAGCGTCGTCTCGAGGCCCTTTGCCTCTTCGACGGTAATGACGCCATCCTTACCCACCTTCTCCATCGCCTCGGCGATCAGATCGCCGATTTCCTTGTCGTTGTTGGCGGAGATTGCGCCGACCTGGGCGATCTCCTTCTTGCCCTGCGTCACGACGCTCATGTTCTTGAGCTCTTCGACGACTGCAGAGACTGCCTTGTCGATGCCGCGCTTGAGCGCCATCGGGTTCACGCCTGCGGTGACGTTCTTGAGGCCTTCGCGGAAAATCGCCTGGGCCAGGACAGTCGCGGTCGTGGTGCCGTCGCCGGCGAGGTCTGAAGTCTTCGTCGCAACTTCCTTCACCATCTGCGCGCCCATGTTCTCGAGGGGATCCGAAAGCTCGATCTCCTTGGCCACGGTTACGCCGTCCTTGGTGACGGTCGGTGCACCGAACTTCTTGTCGATGACTACGTTCCTGCCCTTCGGTCCGAGGGTGACCTTCACCGCTTCGGCAAGCTGGTCGACACCGCGCTTCAGTGCTGCGCGCGCGTCAACGTTGAAATGGAGTTCCTTGGCTGCCATGGATCAGTATTCCTGTCGTTACGGTTAGCTGACGACCGCGAGCACATCGGCTTCGCGGAGGATCAGGAGCTGTTCATTGTCGATCGTGACTTCGGTGCCGCTGTACTTTCCGTACAGAACCTTGTCGCCGACCTTGAGCTCCATGGGAACGCGCTTGTCCTTCTCATAGCGTCCCGGGCCGACGGCGAGAACTTCGCCCTGCATCGGCTTTTCCTTGGCGGTGTCGGGGATAAAGAGTCCACCGCGCATCTGCTCGGTTTCCTCGAGGGCACGGACGACTACACGGTCCGCGAGGGGTGATACGCTGCTGTTCGTCTTTGTTGCCATATTGTGCATCCCTCCTGCTGAGAATGGCTGAAAAAAGAAGCCGTTAGCACTCACACATGGAGAGTGCTAACAACTTCAAGCTACCCGGTCAGGGGGCTCAATTCAACCCTCCACGGCGTCCGGAAGACACCGGGTTGCATCATGGCAGTTTAGCAGGACTTGGATTGAGGACCGTGCGAATCCAGGACTCACAGCAATCGACGATCGACGACTTATTGAGAATTGAAGACAGGAACGGAAGAAACAGCCACGGTCCGCAATAAGTCCTCAATCCGCAATAAGTCGTCGATCGTCGATTGTTGTGAGTCCTGGATCCGTACAGTCCTTAATCCGGAGTCTTTCCCTCGCCAAGAAGTTCGTATCCGAGTCTGACTCCCTTGAGCGTCAGGAAAGGGTCAACCTCGTCGAACGAGTCGCACCACGGCCGCAGCGTCCCGGCAAGCCCGCCGGTGGCAATAACGAGTGGCGACTCCACTCCCCACTCTTGCTTGATCCTCCTCACGAGTCCGTTGATGGCGTCCGCTGCGCCGTAGAGCACGCCCGATCTGATGCACTCGTCAGTACGCGTTCCGATCACGCGTTTCGGGGGAACAATCTCGGTCGCAGACAGCTGCGAAGTCCGGCGAAACAGCGTCTCGGCAGACGATATCACGCCCGGTTGAATGATTCCGCCGACGAACGCGCCGTCGGCGGTTATGCAATCGTACGTCGTCGCGGTGCCGAGGTCGACAACGATCGCGTCCCGCTTGTAGAGGATGCTCGTGGCAAGCGTGTTGGCGATGCGGTCGGCCCCAACTGTAAGCGGTTCATCGACCTCGAGGCGTATCGGAAGATTTGCGCGGGCATCAATCAGCCGCGGTGCCGAGCCGAAGCAACTCTCGCACGCTCGTGCGAGCGTCTGCGTTACTGGTGGCACCACCGAGCAGATCGCGGTGCCGTCCACTGCATCGGGACCGCGCGACTCGGCCTGAAGCATCGAGCGCAGCAGCAATACGAACTCGTCGGCCGTCCGCGGCAATCCCGTCGTGAAGCGCCAGTGCGAAGTAACGTCGTCGCCGTCAAACAGCGCAGCGGTCGTTTCGGTATTTCCAACGTCGAATGTGAGGATCAT
>JAYUWU010000105.1:0-12299 GCA_043753365.1 Gemmatimonadaceae bacterium
GACACGCTGATCGAGCGGCTCGAGTGCATCGAGCGCCTCGAATTCCGGTACCCATGTGTTGCCGAGCATTGCGATGTCAGGCGTTGCGTTGCCGACGAATGCGGTGAGAAGTTTTTCATGCGCGGCTGACCAGGGAATCTGCTGCACCTGAACCCTGATGCCCGGATTGTCACGCTCGAAGGCGGGTATCAGCTCCGATACAACTTCCCCTTCGCGGCCCATTGCCCACAATCGCAGGGTGGCATCGTCGTTCGCTGGCGCAGGCGAGCACGCCGCGAGCGCAGCGCAGGTTGCGGCAACGATGCCCACGCTTTTCATCCGGCGCTACTGATCGAGCCACCCGCCGGTAAACCCGGCGCGTTTGAGACCGCGTACGATGTGCGGATTCTTTCGCATCGTCTTCCAGATAAGGTCTGACCTGTAGTTCTCGATCATCGCGATAATCGGTCCCTGGTCGATTCCGAGATAGTCGGTGTCGAACCATCCTGCTCCGCGGACGACCTTTCCGTGCTGCGGCTTGATGTCGATATCGAAAGTCGGATTGAACGAGTCGAGGAAACCGTAAGTCGAGAAGAGGTTGTCGCCATACTTCTCGCGCATCGCTACGAGTGCCGGAATCGTTATTTCGGGAGCGAACGGAACCGACCCTCCCGCCGCTGTCGGCACCAGCGTTCCATCGTCACGTATCTCACCAAGCGCGGCACCGCGGGCGGTATACGTCCAGAACTGTCGACGGCGTCCGTCGACTACCAGTGTCGTATCCAGTGGCCCATCAGCGGCCGTCAGCCCCCAGATGTTCGGGCCGTAGTCCTTCCATCCGCCCGGGTTCGCAACAGCGTAGGCCCGCTGCGAAAGCGTCGCCCGGCGCGAGTTCTCGAAGTAATCGAAGCCCTTGCCACGCATGTACTCATCCTTGATCCCGCGGAAATCAATCCAGATGTGCGAGTACTGATGACCGAACAGCGGAGCGAAGTTGACGTGCTCCTGGCCGTAGAAAGTTCCCCACCTGTAGGTGGACGTAAACACGGTCCATGCGGACGGATCCACTGGGTATGTGGGTGAGCCGAGTGCGAGGACATAGAGGATCATCCCCTCGTTGAAGCCGCGCCAGTCTGCCTCGATGAAGCCCTTCTCAGGTCGCCATCCCATGTTCACCAGCGGTGCATTCGGGCGGATCCACTGCCAGTCGATTCGGAGATAAATCGAATCTGCGTAAGCGCGAATAGACGTCTCCACCGGATTCGCGCGATCGAAGTACGACTGGCTGAACAGCGCGCCGGCGAGCAGCAGCGATGTATCTATAGTAGAGAGCTCGACTGTCTCGAACCGCTTTCCCGTTTCCATATCGAGGAAATGGTAGAAAAATCCCTTGTAACCTGTAACGCCTGCCGCCTCTGGTCCCTGCGGTGCCCTATACATGAACCTCAGAGTGTTCAGCGTGCGCTCAGCCGCCTGCTCACGCGTTACATAGTTGCGCTCGACACCGATCGGGTATGCTGTGAGAGCGTATCCGATCGCCGCGACGCTGGAAAAACTTTTCGTTGGCCATCTATCGGGACTGAGGCCGGTTTCGTGATTGCTGCGCTCCCAGAACCACGCGAACGTGCGTTGCTGGAGTGTGTCGAGGAATGCCATCTCCCTCGGCGTGATCGCCGCGGCCTGCGGCGAAGGGGTAGTAGCGGCGGGACCAACCTGAGTCGCGGTGCAGCCGGAGAAAAGCACCAGCGCGAAGCCAATCAGCGGACGGAAACCTTTCATGATCTGCCCCACCATAAGGGACAGGAAATGGAGCGCCGCGGGATCTCGACGCTCCAGTCCTGCCGTTCATTCAGAAAGAAAACGTCGCAGGACTCCAGAGCGGAGCCCTGCGACGGCCAAATCAGAAATTCAGTTCTGCACCCACCTGGTATCTGCGGGCATCCGTCACCACACAGTCAGGCGTTCCGAACACGTCGTCGTCACGGTTGCCGGTCCTGTAACAGCCAAAGTTGTCGCGGTTGAGTGCATTGAAGACATCGAGCGTCAGGCCAAATGCTGTAGTCGTGCGCCCAAAGCTCGGGAAATCCTTTCGGAAGCGAAGGTCCATATTCCGGTAGGGGAACGTTCCCGGCACGGTGAACCCACCGCGCTCATATGCATTTCCTGCAGATCCTTCACCACAGAATCTTCCGGGGCACCCAACGTCCTGCTTGTATTTTCCGCCAAGCGTAAGCAGGCCGGAGAACTGGATTCCGAATGCGTACGGCAGGTCGGTGATCCAGTTGGTTACGAGACGATGCTTCTCGTCATTCGTCGGGTGTTTCGGAATGCTTGCAGCATTGGGGAATGCAAAATCGTCGTTGAGCCCATCAACACCCTCGACTGAACGGTTCGAGTATGAATAGGCCATGCCGATGCCCCAGCCGATCGAGCTGGCTGTCGCGCGACGATACGGGCGGTCGACCTGGAGCTGAATTGCGTCATACCAGGTCTTCTTGTCGTTCGTCGAGTAAATGAAGTTGCTGAAACCGTGCGCACCAATGTTGAAGTCGCGGCAGCAACGGCCCTGATCGTTAAGGCCGATGTTCGCCCAGTTCAGCACCATCTGATCGACGCCCTTCACGTTCGCATACGTCACGGACATCGCGAAGTCACCAAGAATCTGGCGAACTCCGAAGTTCATCTGGGTCGAGTGCGGGACTTTCGCCTCGCTGTCGATGAGCCATGCCTCTGGCCTTCCCGAAGTGCTGACGAGTGCGTCGAGCGCAGCCCTGTCCGCCGAGAGGTATGAGTCGTTCCATGCAACCTGTCCCGGACCGGGTGCGACGCCCTTCGGTGCGAACCTTACCGTGAACTCGGGGTGGCTGAGCTTGAGCTTCTCGTCAACCGCGTACAGATCGAACGGGATGCGATCGTAGTAGATGCCCCATCCGCCGAATACCGTTGTCCTGCTTTCGCTGTCGACTGCGTATGAAAAGCCAAGTCGCGGCTGGATTGCGCCGTAGAACGGCTTGCGGTTCTCGCCGGTGCTGATGTAGCGGCTCAGGTCGAGCGGTGTGATGAGCTGGTTGTTGTACCGCGTCAGCGTATCCACGACATTCTGCGGAGTTACGTAGTCACGATTGAGCATGTGCGTTTCGTAGTCCCATCGAACGCCGAGATTGAGTGTCAGCCGCGGTAGCGGGCTCCAGTCATCCTGGATGTAGAGACCAACCTGAGTGTTGTTCACATCGACTTTCCCATCGCCTGTTCCGTACACGAGCTGGAACGGTGAGCGGAAGCCGTAGTTCACTCCACCCTCGATGTTGCTGTAAACGAACTCGGGCGTGCCGCGGTTGTCCTTGAGGATGTCGTACTTGACGAAGTCGAGGCTCACTCCGCCCTTGAAGACATGTTCTCCAGCGAGCCGGATGCCGGAATGCGTGACGTCATCGCGAAGACCGATGCGGCGCTGGATGTAGTCCTGGCTGCTGAGGTTGCTGCCGATTCGAGCGTCGCCGTTCGGGTAGAAGAAAAGGCGGGACGCGAGCCCCGGCGTCGCGGGCGTTGGATTTCTCCGGAAGCGCGAGAAATCAATTTTCGCTTCGTTGAGCAGCGGGCCTGAGAAATAATTGTGCTTGGCCTGAACAACCGAGACTGTCTGCCTGAAGTCGACAGCAGACTGGAAGCTCGTGGCGCCACCGAAGTCGCGAACGTCAGTCTCGTCACGATGGCTGACGCTGACCTCGGCGTTCGAGCTCTCGTTGATCGCGTTGGTGATCTTTCCGAAGAGGAGAGTCTCGCGGAACGGCGATGTGAACGTTCCGTTGTACTGCGTGAGGTTCACCGAATCGAGCGCAGCGATGCCGGTTGGCGGATTGGTGAAGTTCACGCGGTTCGTTCGGTCCTGGTAGTTGCCTTCGTAGGAACCGAACACGTGAATCTTGTCCTTCACGATCGGGCCGCCGACGCTCAGTGCGCCAATCGTGCGCTTGTAGTCAGGCTTCGCAAAGCTCGGGTTGTTGTTCTTGTCCCGGCGCTGGAAGCTGTCGAGGGCAATCATGTCCTTGTTCTGGTAAGTAAAGAGCGCGTTGCCCTTCCACTCATTGGTGCCGGACTTGGTCGTTGCGGTGATGATCGCACTCGACGCCTTCTGGTACTCAGCCTTGAAGTTCTGGCTGATGACACGGTATTCCTGGATCGCGTTGCGCGGGAAAGGGTTTCCGCGGCTCGCATCCTGTCCGGCGATGCCGCCGGACGTCAGGTCATTCTTCAGGCTCGTGCCGTCGATGAAGAGGTTGACCGAGCTTGGTCCCTGACCACCGCCGGAAAACGTCCTGAAGTTTCCGTTCACCCTGTCTTCCGTGACGATGATGCCCGGCGTGAGGGCTGCAAGGTCAAGAAAATTCCGGCTTGGTGTCGGAAGCTTCTCGATCTGCGCCTGCGTTACGTTGGTCGCGACCTCGGAAGTTCTTGTCTCGGCCGTTGCTGCCGCATCGACATAGACCGTCCCCAGCTGGGCGGCGGCTTCGGTGAGGTTGAAGTTCTGAATCTGAGTTGCGCCGATCTGAACAACGACGACCCTCGTCGTAGGCTCGCTGCCGATCCGGCGAACCGTCATTTCGTAGGTGGCCGGGACCACGCCGGGCAGGATATACCCGCCGTCTTCACGGGTGATCGCGCCGCGTTGAACTCCGCTGGCAGGATTTCGAAGCTGGACCTGTGCGTTCTCCACCGGTCTACCGCTCGAAGTCACAGTACCCCTCACCGTACCCGTAGTCGTCTGCGCAAAAGCGCTGGCGACTGGCATCGCGGCAAGGGCAGCGATCGCGATCGTGAGGGCACGAAAGAATCGGTGCAGGTTGAACTTGTTGCTCGTCATAGTTTCCATCTCCAGTTGCTGTTGTGATGCGAAAGTCGTTCGTGTGCTCATGGTGCTGCTTTCACCGCGCTTCCCTTGCTCTCCGGGCAGGAGGCGGTCGTTCGGCGCATGGTGCGCCGGTGGATCGTCGAATAACGAGCTCGGTGGAGACGCGCTCGCGCCGCAGCGTATGGCCGTCCCTGTTGGTGATTCTGTCCAGCAGGATCTCGACTGCCTTCGCTCCGAGATCGGAGATCGGCACTCTCACCGACGAGAGGGGCGGGTCCATGTAGTGTGCGAGCGGGATATCGTCAAATCCGGCGACTGCAACTTCTTCCGGAACGCGTACGCCTGCTTCGCGAAGAGCACTCAGCGCTCCGATGGCCATCGAGTCGTTTGCCGCGAAGATTGCAGTCGGGCGCGTCTCGAGTGCGAGAAGCGCCCGCGCTGCGGCATATCCGCCTGCTTCCGTAAAGTCACCTTCGCGCTCGAAAGCCTTCTCGGCGGTGATACCCGCGTCCTTCAACGCCGCTCGATAACCCCGCAGCCTCTCGGCGGCATCGTGGTTACCGGTAGCACCCTTGATGATTGCAATGCGCCGGTGACCGAGTGAGACTAAGTGCGTGACCATGTCGCGCGCGCCTGGGAAGTTCTGGATGATCACCGAGTCGACATCGGTGCCTTTCGACGGCGAGCAGATCATCACAACCGGCAGTCCGGCGGGAACGTGCAGCAGCGAGTCGGCATCGATATGCGGTGACATGAGCAGAAGCCCGTCGACCCGTCCGCGCATGGCACGCACTGCTTCCTCGATTTCGGTCCGGCCTTCCCATGATCTCGAGACGAGGATGTGGTATCCCTCGCGCCGGGCAGTTACGTCGATCCCGTGGATGAGCTCCGAGAAGAACTCTCCATAGAGATCAGGGAGGAGTACGCCCAGCGTTTGAGTGCGGCTGGTGATGAGACTGCGTGCTCCACCGTGAGGTGCGTAGCGAAGGGAGGTGGCAACTTCACGGATGCGGCGCGCGGTTTCCGGGCGCACGACGGCAGCGTCATTGAAGACGCGTGACACCGTCGCAACGGACACATTAGCCTCGCGCGCTACGTCCTTGATTGTCGCCATCGTCCCCGGGGGTTGACGAACGCTGAAAAATGTAATCGTTTACATCGGGACGCGTAAGAGAATGTTTTTTTCAACCGCCGCAGGGAATCTTGAAGCCACCCTCCACCGCAAGACCCCTTCCCGATGAAGCGGGAGTCAGGGTGCTCGAATCAGCCGACACGCATTTACCGGTGGTCGGGCTGCTTGGCAGAATCCCGTTTACGACGATGGTGAGCGCAGCGGGCGGGGGAATCACCCGGCACGGATCGATAGCGATAAATCGCTGGAGGATGGATCCGACGCGCGATGACTACGGTGGGTGGTGTTACCTGCGCGATCTTCGTACAGGACGCGTCTGGTCTACTACTCATCAGCCGACCGGTGTCACCGCAGATTCGTATAGAGTCACGATGGAGCTTCATTCGATCACCTTCCACCGGCGTGATGGCGACATCGAGACGACAACGGAAATCGTCGTCGTCGCTGAGTCTCCTGCGGAGTCGAGGCGTGTCACCGTTTCCAACCATGCCGACTCACCTGCGCAGATCGAGCTGACGAGTTATCAGGAAATCGTTCTTGCGCCAACGGTCTCCGACCGGGGGCACAGGGCGTTCGGCAATCTCTTCGTCCAGACCGAATGGGTACCGGAGCACGCATCGCTTTTTGCAATGCGGCGACCGCGATCTAAAAACGACAGCCCGCTCTGGTGCGGACACAGTGTCGCTTCAGCAGTATCCATCGAGTCGATCACATGCGAAACTGATCGCGCCCGCTTTCATGGAAGGGGCAGGGGCGCGCGGAATCCAGTCGCGATGGACAACCCGGGAGATCTGACGAATACCGTCGGCGCGGTACTCGATCCGGTGCTCGCCCTCCGCGTCGTCATCTCCGTCCCCGCAGGTGGTTCTGCCAGCGTCATCTTCTCGACTTTCGGGGCGCTCGATCGTGCAGACGCACTGCGACTAGCCGAAACCTTCTCGAGCGGTGACCTCGCCGGCAAATCCTTCGACGAAGCAGTCGTCGATGCGCAGGCGGAACTCGTCGCCCTCGAGGTCACTCCGACGCAGGCCGCCGGCATCCAGAATGTGGCTTCAGAACTGATATACGGCGGTCGCTCAGGCCACGCGACAAAGGCCCAGCGAGCCGATCTCATCGCCGCCGGACTTACAGGCGAGTTTCCCGTGCTCCTCAGTGACCCCGAGGATTACGACGAAACGATTGCAGAGTCTCTGAAAGTCCACAGGTACTTGCGGGCGAAAGGCCTGTTCTCTGACCTCGTATTCGCGTGCCGGAGCACCGAGCGGGCCGAAGAGATCAGCGCGGCCGTACAGAACTATCTGGCCGCGCTCGGCGAGACCGCAATACTGGGCCAGCCAGGAGGCATATTCGTCTTTCCGCCTGACTCTCTCGGCGGAGAAACGTGGAGGCTGCTCGGATCGATCGCACGAGCGCGAATCGGCGGACACCAACCCCTGTATGGCTCGCCTGCATGACCAGCATCGCTCCTCATTCAGGCCTGAGTTTTTTCAACGGGCTCGGCGGATTCAACGATCAGGGCGAGTACGAGATCCGGATGACGGGCGGCGAGCTCCCCCCCGCTCCGTGGATCAACGTGATCGCGAATCCGTCTGCAGGGTTTATCGCGAGCGAAAGCGGACCCGGCCCGACGTGGGCGGTCAACAGCAGTTTCTTCCGGCTGACACCGTGGGCGAACGATCCCGTAACTGATCCATCGGGTGAGTGCATTTACCTGCGCGATGAACTCACGGGAAAGGTCTGGACTCCGACGCCGGCTCCGATTCGCGAGGCGACGCCATACACGACCCGACACGGGACAGGCTACACGATTTTCGAGCACGAGCATGACGGGATCGCCACGAGACTGCGCGTAGGAATGGCGGCGACGGATCCCGTCAAGATCCAGCTGCTGACTCTCTCGAACAACTCAGATCGACTGCGTCGCCTGTCGATTACGAGCTATGTCGAGTGGGTACTCGGAACAGATCGAGAGAGAACACACGGGCACGTCAGCACTGAAGTCGTTTCACGTGTCCAGGACGTGATGCTGGCATCGAACACCTTCGAAGCAGAGCACGCCAACCAGGTCGCCTTTTCGGCAGTGAGCGATGAATCGACGTCGTTCACCGCCGACCGAACGGCGTTCATCGGACGCCATGGAACGCTCGCCGCACCTGCGGCGCTCCAGCGTGAGGGCCTCGACTGCAACGGGGATACGGCAGCAGATCCCTGTGCTGCAATGCAGATGCGAATCGAGCTGCATCCGGGCGAGTCCCGCGTTTTCACCTTTCTGCTCGGTTCCGGCACCGGCAGGGAGCACGCGCTCGCCCTTGCCGATCGCTACAGGAAACCGGAGGATGCGCAGAGAGCGCTCGACGAATCAGTGGCTGCCTGGAATCGTCGACTTTCTGCAATCACTGTGCGGACCCCGGAACCCGCGTTCGACCTCATCGCCAACAAGTGGTCGCTGTATCAGGCGCTCTCCTGCCGCATGTGGGGGCGAATCGCGCTGTATCAGTCGAGCGGTGCTTATGGTTTCAGGGATCAGCTCCAGGATGTGATGGCATTCGTGTACGCCGAGCCGGAGCTCGCGCGCGCGCACATCCTGAATGCGGCGTCCCGGCAGTTTGAAGAGGGGGACGTTCAACACTGGTGGCACCCCGATACGGGGCGCGGCGTGCGAACGCGTTTTGCCGACGACCTCATCTGGCTTCCATATGTAGTGAATCACTATGTGCGGGTGGCTGGCGATTCGTCGGTTCTAGAGGAGCGCACACAGTATTTGACGTCGAGAATTCTCGAGCCCGATGAAGACGAGATCTACGACGTGCCTCAAATATCCGGGAAGAGTGACACTGTCTATGTGCACAGCGTTCGAGCGCTGCAGAGGGCGTGCACGGCGGGGGAACACGGACTCCCGTTGTTCGGGGGAGGGGACTGGAACGACGGCATGAATCGTGTCGGCGTAGGTGGAAAAGGCGAGAGCGTGTGGCTCGCGTGGTTTCTCATTACGACACTGCGGGAGTTCTCGATCCACGCCGTGGCGAGGGGCGACATCGAGGTTGCCGATGAGCTCAATACCATCGCCGCATCATATCAATCGGCGGTGGAGAAGACTGCATGGGATGGGGAGTGGTATCGTCGCGCATACTACGACGATGGCACGCCTCTTGGATCGAGCGCGAACACTGAGTGCCGTATCGACTCGATTGCACAAAGCTGGAGCGTCTTATCAGGCGCGGGCTCCCATGAACGAGCTCGCACTGCGATGCAATCGATGGACAAGCACCTCGTACGAGAGGACGCGCGGCTGTTGATGCTGCTGACGCCGTCCTTCGATACCGGTCCTAACGATCCCGGCTACATACAGGGATATCTGCCGGGCGTGCGCGAGAATGGAGCCCAGTATACTCACGCCGCGTTATGGGCGGTCCTTGCAACAGCAAAGCTCGGAAAGGGGAATCGCGCCTTCGAGCTGTATCAGATGATCAATCCCATAACTCATACGTCGAGTCCCGAGGGCGTCGATACCTACAAGGTCGAGCCGTATGTGGTGGCCGCCGATGTCTATACGGCCGAGGGGCATCTGGGGCGAGGCGGGTGGACGTGGTATACCGGATCGGCGAGCTGGCTTTATAGAGTCGGGCTCGAGGCGATACTCGGATTTACCAAGAGCGGGGATACGATCAGCATGAAGCCCTGCATACCCAGTGCGTGGCCGGTGTTCGAAGTCGACTATCGGTTTGGGTCGAGCGTGTACTCAATCGTTGTCGAGAATCCGTCGGGGCTCGAGACCGGTGTAGTCTCATTCTCGATAAATGGTGTTACTGCCGATACGATTGAGTTGGTCGACGATGCGAAGGCTCATCGAGTGGTGGGTACTCTCCGGGCTTTCTGATGCGAGGGGAAATCGGAAACCCCAGGGGTTTGCGGATTGGGCGGATTGGGCGGATTGAGCGGATAAAGCGGATCTGTGGAGTTGACCCGGTTTCGTGGACGCCTCGAGTACTAGTGCCGGCGATTCAGCGTCTTTATGATTCTCGTTTTTTCAGTGTCGTCTGTGAGCCATCTGTGCTTTCTGTGTGACAACGCAGTATGGCCCAGGACTCGATGGAACAGCCCTGCCGCGCAGAAAACACAGATCGAGCACAAAAGACACTGAACCAGACTGGTCGGCACAGAGCATCACGGGGTCGGTGTGTAAGATGCTTTATCCCCGGCGCCACGCCACATTCGGGTACGCGAGCCCGGCGCAGTACGAGCTCGCAATGCAGTTAATGTCTCGAGCTACCTAATCCGTGTGTCCACCGAAATGGGGTAGGTCCGGTCCACTGACAAATCCGCCCGATCCGCCGAATCGGCGTTCCCATGGGTTTTCTGTTCTTCTTTTTTTTACTCTTCTCCCATAAAGGGGTATTTGTAATCCCGCGGAGGGGAGAAGGTCTCCTTGATGTTTCTTGCGCTGACCCAGCGTGTGAGGTTGAGCTTCGAGCCGGCCTTATCGTTCGTGCCTGAGCCGCGCGCTCCACCAAACGGCTGCTGGCCGACAACTGCACCAGTCGGCTTGTCGTTCACGTAGAAATTTCCGGCAGCGTTGCGCAGCGCCACGGCTGCAGTGCGCACCGCAGACCGATCCTGCGAAAAAACAGCGCCGGTAAGCGCATAGGGCGATGTCTGGTCAACGATCTCCAGGGTCTCCTCCCATTTCCCATCGGGATAGACATGCGCGGTAACGACCGGTCCGAAGATCTCCTCGCACAGGAGCTTGTAACCAGCATCGCGCGTTTCCACGAGAGTTGGCTCGATGAAGTAGCCATCTTCGCCGCGGACGCCTCCGCCCGAAACGATCTTCGCGTTGTCGCGCCCATGGGCCACATACTCGCTGATCTTGTCGAAGGCTTTCTTGTCGATCACGGCACCCATGAAATTCCGGAAATCACTTACGTCTCCCATTTTGATTTCCTCCATGATCGCGACCGTCCGATCACGCACCTCGGGCCACAGCGACTCCGGCACATATACACGGCTCGCAGCAGAACATTTCTGGCCCTGATACTCGAATCCGCCTCGCGCTATCGCGACTGATAGAGCGACCGGATCGGCCGACTGGTGCGCAACGATGAAATCCTTGCCGCCTGTCTCGCCGACTATGCGCGGGTAAGCGCGATAGTTCGACATGTTTGCGCCGATCGTCTTCCACATCGAGTTGAAGACACCGGTGCTTCCGGTGAAGTGAACGCCCGCAAGATCGCGGTGCGACAGGAGCTTGTCGGAGATCATCCCGGCATCGCCAGGAACGAAGTTGATGACACCGGGTGGAAGCCCGGCTTCCTCGAGCAGCTTCATGAGGTAATGCGCGGACAGCATTGCGCTCGACGCAGGCTTCCAGATCACGGTGCTGCCCATGAGTGCCGGGGCCGTGGGCAGGTTGCCAGCAATCGCAGTGAAGTTGAACGGCGTTACCGCATAAACGAAACCCTCGAGGCCGCGATAGTCGAGCTGGTTCCACATCGTGTGGTCCGACAACGGCTGCTCGTCATACAGCTGCTGCGCGTAGTGCGGGTTGAAGCGCCAGAAGTCGATCAGCTCGCAGGCGGAATCGATCTCGGCCTGAAATGCAGTCTTCGACTGGCCAAGCATCGTCGCGGCGTTGATTGTCTGACGCCATGTCGTGGTGAGAAGCTCAGCTGCCTTGAGGAAGACCGCGGCGCGATCCTCCCATGGCCAGTTGGCCCAATCCTTCCGCGCCTTGCTCGATGCTTCGATTGCCTGGTCTACATGAGCGGCGGTCGTCTTGTGCCAGTCCGCCAGAACGTGACGGTGATTGTGCGGCATGACTGACTGGACGAGTTCGCCCGTGCGTATCTCCTTGCCACCGATGACCGCAGGAATATCAATGCGCTCGGTTTTCATCAGCTCGATGCGCGCCTTCAGCTCGGCTCGTTCCGGTGACCCCGGCGCGTAGCTCTTGACCGGCTCGTTGACCGGTGGGGGTACGCGGCGGTTTCCGTTGAATCCGAAGACTGCAGCAGGGGAATCGGTGCGGTTCGGGGCTTCGGTATGTGTCTCAGCCGCGCGGGGGCGTAGCGTGGAGGTCATGGTTCCTCAGTTCGTGTTTGTACTTACTCAAAGCTAGCCGGGCGCCGTCGGAAATTCACAGCGGGCAGCGTCTACATCGCTGCCGTCCAGTGATGGTCGGCGAGTGTGGCTTCCACCAGAGCCGACCGTCTACGAGATCAATAGTCAGCCGCCCCTGTTCGAGCCAGATCGCGTCGGTCCGATCCTCTGAAAAGACCGCCCGGGAGAACATGGCGCGTTGCGGAAACCGGTTTCCCAGGACAGTATCCCTGTCTCATTCGT
>JAYUWU010000106.1:0-4511 GCA_043753365.1 Gemmatimonadaceae bacterium
GAGCGTGCAGTGGCGATCGATGATCAGAGTATGCTTTATCTGACTTCTCTTGGACACGCATATGCGAAAGCAGGAAGAAAGGCGGACGCGCGGGCGACAGTTGCACGTCTCACAGATGAATCACGTGACAGGCACGTGTCGGCGTACCATCTGGCCGCGATCCATGTTGCACTCGGAAATATCCCGGCAGGGCTCGACTGGCTCGAACGCGCCTACGCCGAGCAATCGCCGTGGATCGGTTATCTAGCCGTTGATCCGCGTTTCAGGGAGGCGCGGGGAAATCCTCGTTTCGTGAGCCTGCTCAGGAAAGCCCGGCTTCGTTGAAACTCTCGGAAGGTCCTAGAGAAAGGAGGGAGGGGGGAGTGCTGCCAGTCGCGAGTGGCTAGCAATAGCTGTTCGCTGTTCGCTATTTGCTATTAGAATGAGGGGAAGCGCGCGTTCTAATGTACGTATCTCCCTCGTCGTTACGATATTCTAATAGCGAATAGCGAGCAGCTATCGCTAACCGCTCTCGACTAGAAGCTTTAGTCAGTCTCGCCGACGCTCGCCTGCCGGACGGTAGTGGAAGGTCCCATCCACCTTCCACGCACCGTCACCTGTCGCCGATTCAGCGACGAGGCGAAAACGGCCGCCACCAAGCGTGGTGATGTTCACCCGCTCCCGCAGGCGTGCAGCTCCCTCTCCCTTCTCCGCGATAAAAACCCACCCTTTCCCATCGCCACTGTGATGCCCGCGCATCGGCTCGACGAGCCCGTCGGCTCGAAGGCCATAGTACAGATAGGTCGAATCAGCCGCATCATAGCTGAAGATGCTCATTCCTTCCCGCGGCCCGGTGGTGGTCTCCCACGTCGACCGACAGATCATGTGCCGACGTCCCGCGTTCATGAAGGCGCAGGTTTCGACGAAATTCCTTTCCGGCGGGCTCTCTTCGGTAGTCCAGCTCCCCTCGAAAAAACTGAGCGCCTCGTGCGGCGGCGATGGCGTCATCGGAGTCGCCTGTGCACCAGCATCTGTTAGTGCGATGGCGAAGGAAGTCATCACCATTAGCGAACACATCATCGTGGAGTTTGTCATAATCTGTGTTTGACCCGCAAGTTCCTCACCGCTGAACCTACGTCCTTCGCGCATATGCGAAATGTCTCATCGGGTGGTATCCGGTCTGGACGGGGGCGCAATCATCATTAGACTTGCCTTACGTCTCAAGGAGCCTGATAATCCCTTCTTCACAGTCGCGTCGCCGTTTCCTCGCCACTCTCTTTGCATCAGTCGTCACTCTTGCGGTACCGTTTCGCAAAGGTGCGGCGTCGGTTCCGCACCCTGCGCCACGTCCTGGCATCACGGGGGCAAAGGTGCTCGCCGCCGGAAAGCTCAGCAAAACCCCGGAGCTGATCCCGCTCTTTGACTCGATCCGGTCAATCGCCCGCACCGTTGACGGAGTACGCTGCAACTGCGGCTGCCCGAGTCCTCCGGACTACTACTCGCTTCTCTCCTGTTTCGAGGGCGATGCGATGGCCCGGAGCTGCGTCATTTGCCAGAGCCAGGGCAGACTGGTCGTCCGGCTCCACAAGGAAGGCAAGTCACTCGAGCAGATTCGCGCTGCAGTCGACGCCAAGTTTGCCTGACCCGCTCAGCAACGAACTTTCACAATTCCAGCCGCCCCCAATGATACTTCGCGCAACGTTTGTCGCCTCGATCGCCCTCTCGTCCTCACTCTCGGCGCAGGTCCGTGCGAGCGAGCTTGGGACAATGTCCCAGGTGATCGACGGAACGAGGATTACTGTCGAATACTCGCGGCCGCGCGCACGTGGGCGCGACCCGATCTTTGGGACGAAAGCGGTCCACTGGGACGAGGTGTGGACACCCGGGGCCAACTACGCGACTACGTTCGAAGTCGACAAACCGGTGAAGCTCAACGGAATCCCCGTCGCAAAGGGCAAATATTCAGTCTGGATGGTAGTGCGAAAGAGCGGCCCCTGGACCGTAGTTCTCGAGCCGAAAGTAAAGCTCTATCACATGTCCCCTCCTGACTCAACGAAGTTACAGGTTCGCTTCCCCGTCACTGTCAAAGCAGTGCCATTCACCGATGTCCTGACATGGTCGATGCCGGAGCTGACGATGTCAGGCGGAACACTCGTGATGGATTGGGAACGGGTGAGAGTGCCGATCAACATCGAGGTCGTCCCTTCCCTGGTGACGACGATTCCGGCTGCGGAAGCCGCCCCGTACCTTGGCGAGTGGTCATTCACCGAGCAGGATTCGACGGGAAAAGCGACTAAGGTCTTACAGCTCACGGTCACCCATGAGGATGGGACGCTGAAAGCGCGCTGGACACCCGAGGACCCGTATTTCAAGAAGTTTGCGCTGGTACGAATTGCACCTGACTGGTTCGCGCCGGGTATCTACGACAAGGGTGAGATCTATGAGGTCATCAAGCCTGACGTGACGCTGGAGTTCTCCCGCGAGAACGGACGCGTCGTGAGCTTCCTCATCAGGGACATGGAAGACAATGTGTGGGGGATCGGAAAGCCAAAGCGGTGATTGCGCCTCCGGCCGAAGGGGCAATAGGCTAATGCCTACTGCCCCACTAGCCTCGCGGGAACACCGCGGAGCGACACGCTCAACTCTCCACCTTGCTCGACACCGGTGATACCGAGCGTGGCGAGGAATCGCGACGCCTCCGCGACCGATCTCACCAGTAACACCATCTCGCTGATTCCGTCGGACTGAGCTTTCACTAGCCGGAGAGCCGGGCCATCCTTGAACGTGATCAATCCGACCGACGCCTGCGACGGCGAATCGAGCACCTTTCGCCACGCGATGAGCGCGCCGTCGAGGTCAGTGACTCCCACCACCAGCTCTTTCACTGAGACTATTCCGAGCGAGCCCCCGCGCCGCGCCCTCAGCGAGTCGCTCCCCGCCGTGCGCTTCGCTGCCGCGGTTTTGCTACCCAGGTTGTGGTTGATGAAAATCGCGGCACTGTCCGGCGGAAGGCCCCCAGCGTCGTCGAGTCCGATATTGACGTAGGCGAGGACTCGCTCTCCTGCCGCGTTCTGCATCCTGACCGAATCTGGCTTCGATCGTACGGCTCCGTTCGCGTCGAGCCGCTTGAGTGTTGCCTGGAGGTCACCACCTGACTCGAAAGCGATTCCTCTCAGCTCGGTCGCAAGAGTTTTCCCCGCCGGAACCCCCCAGGTCACCACCTCGAACAGCGTGTTACCGGCCGACACGACACCACTCGAGAAGTCACCATAATTGCGGAACGGGTATATCTCCGGCAAGCCCAGTGTGTCGCGGAAGAAGCGGTACAAGGGCTCGGGGTTCGGAGATGTCGCGAAGAAGTGATCCACACCCTTGAGAAGCGGAACTTCCTGGGCGCCAGCAGGCGCCGCCAGCACGCCGGCGCAGGCCAGCATCAGGCGCACGGCAGAAATTAACTGTGACTTCATGTACGGCGAAAATGAAACTTTCATTTCCTTGCGACAAGGGTTGCTTTCAGGAAACCGTAGAGTACTGAGGAGGAGGAGGCCGTTCGTCTCTAGCAGTTAGCGATAGCTGTTCGCTATTTGCTGTTAGAATGCGAAAAAGCCCGCCGGATTTCTCCGGCGGACTCTTTTCTTCCTGGAACCGAGCTACTCGTCGACGATGTCGAACGTCGGCGGAATCGGAACCTGAATCGGGTCCGACATGTTGTAATCATCGGACTCCATCGGTATCACCTTGCTCGGCTCAGCCGGACGCTCCTGACCCTCAGGAATGTTCGTAATCGCAAGCACGATGCGACGCTGAATCGGATCGACCTCGAGCACCCGAACTCCAACCTTCTGGCCTTCCCACGAAATATCCGCAGGACTGTCAACCGGGTTGCCGAAGTTCAGCTGGCTGACCGGAACGAAGCCCTCGATATCGTTACCGATATCAACGACGACTCCCTTGTCCATGAGTCGGACCACTGAACCCTCGAGCTCAGTTCCGACCGGATAGGTCTCGCCGATCTTGAGCCACGGGTCATCCTGCGCCTGCTTGAGTCCAAGCGAGATGCGCTTGTTGTCAGCGTCGATGTTGAGAATCACGACGTCAACCGCATCACCCTTCTTCACGACTTCCGAAGGATGCTGCACGCGCTTGGTCCACGACATGTCGGAGATGTGGATCAGGCCGTCGATGCCCGGCTCGATCTCGACGAAAGCGCCGAAGCTCGTGAGGTTGCGGACCTTGCCGTTGAGGCGCGTGCCGATCGGATACCGGTACGGCAGCACCATCCACGGATCCTGCTCCGTCTGCTTCATGCCGAGCGAGATCTTCTCTTCGTTCGGATCCACCTTGAGCACGACCGCTTCGATCGCCTCGCCGATGGAAACCAGCTTCGACGGGTGGCGGACGTTGCGCGTCCAGCTCATCTCGCTGATGTGCACGAGACCCTCGATGCCCGGCTCGAGCTCGATGAATGCGCCGTAGTTGGTGATGCTCACCACCTTGCCCTGCACCCGCGTGCCGACCGGATACTTCTCGGC
>JAYUWU010000107.1:0-4480 GCA_043753365.1 Gemmatimonadaceae bacterium
TGGGTGCGCAAGTATCCCGAGCAGTACTTCTGGCAGCATCGACGCTGGAGGCGCCAGCCCGCTGACACGCCGGTATCGCTGCGCGATCCATCGCTGGCCGACCCGTCGAAGTGGACTCCTTCGAGATGAGGCGTTAATGCTGGATCCAGCCCAGCGGAAGCGACTCTTCGGCGACACTCGCGCGCGGTTTGGTATCGCGGTCGTAGTGCTGATGACGTTCGCAGCGCTCGCTGCCCCGTTGATTGCGACGCATGATCCGCTGGTGATCGATCTCACGAATTACCTGGATCGACCGTCCGGTGCGCACTGGCTTGGAACCGACGTCCAGGGAAGGGACATATGGAGCCGCCTTGTGTTCGGCGCGCGTGTTTCGCTGACCGTCGGCCTCGTGTCGCAGGGAATCGCACTTCTCCTTGGTGTGACACTGGGTCTGCTCGCCGGGTACTACGGCCGCTGGATCGATGAAGTCGTGATGCGGCTCGCCGATGTCACGCTGGCATTTCCGACTCTGCTCCTCCTGATCGCGATGGTTGCCGCGTTCCAGCCATCGATGTTCGTTGTGTTCATCACGATCGGTGTCGTCGGCTGGGCAGGTATGGCGCGGCTGGTGCGCGGCCAGGTGCTGGTTGTGCGGCAGCTCGAATACGTGCAGGCGATCCGGGCCCTTGGCGCACGCGACACTCGCGTCATGCTACAGCACGTGCTACCGAATGTGATCGCGCCCGTCGTGATCGCCGCCACACTCGGCGTCGCAGGGGCAATCATGGCTGAGGCAGCGTTGTCGTTTCTGGGGCTCGGTGTACCTGCGCCGACACCAAGCTGGGGGTCGATGATCGCCGATGGCCGCGATCTCGATCAGCTGCGCCGCGCACCGTGGACGTCAGTGATCCCGGGAATTGCGATCGGCGCGGCAGTGCTTGGATTCAACCTGCTCGGCGACGCGCTACGCGATGCGCTCGATCCGAAGCAGCACTTCAAGGCCGCGAAAAAGACTACATGATCAGCTGGTGATTCTGATCAGGCCGTAATCGCGGGCGCCTTTCTTCAACAGATAGTACTTCGCCTGAAGCGGGTCGCCGGGTGCATCGCCTGCAGCGGCAACGCGGCGCCCATTGACTGACGCACCACCTTGTTCGACGAGCCGTCGCGCCGCACCCTTTGATGCGACGAGACCAAGCGCGACGAGTCCATCGACGACTGTCTCGAGCTTGTCAATCTCGATGAACGGCACCTCGCGACTGAGCGCGCCGAGCGCGTCGGACGAGAGTGAGGCAGGGTCGCCCTTGGCAAACAGCAGCTTGGACATGTCCTCGGCGATCCGCGCTGCTTCGTCACCGTGAACCCGTGAGGTGACCTCCCGGGCAAGCGCATGCTGCGCCGCGCGCTCCTGTGGCCGGGCTGCAATCGCGGCGTCGAGCTCTTCGATTGCCTGTCGCGACAGCAAAGTAAAGAGGCGGAGGTAGCGGCCGACATCGCGGTCGTCGAGGTTGATCCAGAACTGGTAGAACTGGTAGGGGGACGTTCGGTCGGGATCGAGCCAGATGTTGCCTGACTCCGTCTTTCCGAATTTGGTGCCGGCGGAGTTGGTTACGAGCGGGAAAGTGAGCGCATGTGCTTCACCACCTTCGGTGCGACGAATCAACTCGAGGCCCGCTGTGATGTTGCCCCACTGGTCACTTCCGCCGACCTGCAGCGTTACGCCGTCGCGCCTGAAGAGCTCGCGGAAGTCGTAGGCCTGGAGCAGCATGTACGAGAACTCAGTGTAGGAAATCCCCGCTTCCATCCGTTGCTGCACGGAGTCCTTCTGCAGCATGTAGTTGACGGTGAAATGTTTCCCGATGTCGCGCATGAACTCGATTGCGCCCAGTGGGCGGAGCCATTCGGCGTTGTCGCGCATCTCCGCGGCGTGCGGGCCCGTAAAGTCCAGGAAGCGCTCGAGCTGTTTGCGGAGGCCGCGCGAATTTTCCTCAACGATTTCCGGCGTGTTGAGCTGACGCTCGGCCGTCTTGCCACTGGGGTCCCCGATGAGACCCGTGCCACCGCCAACGACCGCGAACGGCTTGTGTCCCGCGCGCTGGAGATGCATCAGCCCCATGACTGGAATGAGGCTGCCAACGTGCAGGCTCGACGCGGTCGGATCGAAGCCGGAGTAAGCGGAGATCGAGCCGGTCTCGAGTGCGTGACCGAGGCCATCGGTGTGCTGATGAAGGAGGCCGCGCCATGCGAGCTCATCGAGAAGAGAATCAGACATGACGGAAAGATAGGTTTCCGGGGGAACCCCGGCGAGGCGGAGTGCAATCAGCTCAGTCCTCATTCCGCAGTCCGCAATCTCGGGACCGGCATTACCTTATGATCTGAATGGCTAAGCGCACCGGATCTTTCCGCCGCCGGCATCCCACGCTGGTCCGCGCGGTTCTCCTGATTCTGACTTTCTGCTTCGCGCTCGGCGCGGGGCTCGCGTATGGCGCGTGGTCGCTCGTCTGTCGCGGCGGACAGTGCCCTCCGGTCGACTCGCTCAACGACTACACGCCCCGCCAGACATCGAAGCTTTACGCAGTCGACGGGCGGTTCATCGCTGAGCTGGGCCTTGAGCGCCGTACTCTCATCACGCTCGACGAGATTCCCGAGACAGTGCGCCAGGCATTCGTCATCACCGAGGATAAGCGGTTCTATCGTCACGCGGGAATCGACTGGTACCGCGTGTTTGGCGCGCTCGTTCGCGACATCATTTCGCGGAGCTGGGATGAAGGTTTCTCTACGATTACGATGCAGCTCGCAAGAAACGTTTTTCCGGAGCGCATCAGCAGGGAAAAAACGCTCGTGCGCAAGGTCAAGGAAGCAAAGGTTGCGCGCGAGATCGAGGACAAGTTCAGCAAGGACAAGATCCTCGAGCTCTATCTCAACCAGATCAATCTTGGGAACGGCGCGTATGGCGTAGAGACCGCGTCGCAGCGCTATTTCGGTAAATCGGTTCGGGATCTCAATATCTCCGAAGCAGCTACACTTGCGGCCCTGCCGAAGGCGCCGGAGCGATACAACCCGAAGCGTCATCCCGAGCGCGCGATCCAGAGGCGCAACACCGTCATCGAGCTGATGCGCCGCAACGGTGCCATCAGCGATGCAGATGCGAGCACGGCGAGGGCATATCCGCTTCAGCTCGCTAACAAGACCGACGCAGGCGACACGGCTCCCTATTTCGTCGAATGGATAAGGCAGCAGCTCGACGATCAGTTCGGGCGGCAGCTTTACGAGCAGGGACTGCGTGTATACACGACTCTCGATCTCGACATGCAGCTCGCGGCAGAGCGCGCACTCGAAAGCCAGCTGCAGCGTATCGAAGCGGGTAGGTTCGGGCGGTACACGAGCGAGAGTTACGAGCGCTACATAGCTCGCAGCGTAGCGGGTGCGGCGCCCGCGGGAAATTCTCCGTATCTGCAGGGTGCGTTCATCGCAATCGACCCTCGCAACGGCGCAATACGCGCGATGGTCGGCGGACGCGATTTCTACGACTCGAAGTTCAACCGCGCTACACAAGCACTTCGCCAGCCTGGCTCGACGTTCAAGCCGATCGTATACGCCGCAGCGGTGCAGAACGGCCGCTCGCCGGCTTACATCCTTCAGGACACCGCGATTGCGCTGGAGCAGGGAACTGGACAGCCGTGGCGGCCGCGCAACTATGACGGGCGGTTCGAGGGCCCGATGTCCATGCGCCGCGGGCTCTATCAGTCCCGCAACATGATTGCCATCAATGCGGGACTCGAGCTTGGTGTGAACACCATCATCGGGCAGGCCCGCAATTTCGGCATCACGACGCCGATTCCGCCGTACCCTTCGATCTTCATCGGTTCCCCCGACGTGTATCCGCTGGAAATGGTCGCATCGTACGCGCCATTTGCGAATCAGGGAATTCGCGCGAACACCAATGCAATCCTGAGAGTCGAGAACGCGCGGCAGGAAGTCCTTTGGCAGCAGACGCCTTCGCGAACGACCGTGCTTTCGCCCGACGAGGCGTGGATCATGGTCGATATGATGAAGGATGTAGTTCGTCGCGGAACTGCTGCTGGAATCTGGAGCTCGGGATTCCGGCATCCGGCGGGTGGCAAGACCGGTACGACGAACGATGGGACCAATGTCTGGTTCGTCGGCTATACGGCAGACCTGCTGGCTGGCGTCTGGATGGGATTTGACAGGCCGAAGAAGATCATGGCCGATGCACAGGGTGGCCGACTCGCAGCGCCGGCGTGGACTGCGTTCATGACCGAGGTCTATCGCCGCAAGCCCGCGCCCCCTGATTGGCCCAGGCCGACGTCAATCATCACGCGCGAAGTCGACATCACCACGGGATTGCTCCAGACGCCCTACTGTCCGCGCGAGTCGGTGCGAAGCGAGTTCTTCATTCCCGGCACCGAGCCGACTCTGCCCTGTGATCGTCATCTCGGCTTTGCCCCACCGCCTGTCGATACTTTGGGATACCCCCCTG
>JAYUWU010000108.1:0-12107 GCA_043753365.1 Gemmatimonadaceae bacterium
TTGCCGCCGAGATCCTTCGCCCCGGTAGTGATCGTCGCCGTCAGGTTCGAGAAGTTTGGCAATGCGCTCGTCGGGGTGAACGTAGCCCTGCGCGTAGCCGCGTTATATGTGACGGTCCCCGGAATCGATGCACCATTAGTGAGGCGCAGCGTCATCGTCGACGCGTTTATTGTCGAGGGATCCATGGGCTCACTGAACGTCACGTTGACATTGGCTGCCGGCGAAACCTGAGTGGAGCCAGGAGGAGGCGTCGTCTCTGTCCCGATCACGGTCGGCGGAGTTATGTCGATCGTTGTCACAGTCGACGTTTCGGTCTCGACAGATCGCGCCGAATTCACGCCGCCGACACAGTTTGCAGCGACCGAATACACGTACGTCGTCTGCGGGCTCAGCCCGGTGTCCGTGTAAGTCGCCTCGGTCCCCACTGTCTCGCCGACCTTGTTGCCATTCCGGTAGATGCTGTAGCTGATCACGCCATCGTTCAGCGGGCTCGGCGTCCACGAAAGATTGACAGAGGTCGGGCTCGCCAGAGTGGCAACGACATCGGTCGGTGTCGTCGGCGATTCAGGTCCTGTGAGCTCGCCGCACGAAATCACGGTAGCAGTCACGAACACGAGTGAAGCAATCGAAAGCAGCGCCTTGCGCATTCCCTGTCTCTTCAAGTTTGTAGCCCGCATCCTAGTTGTCCCGCTTGATGACGATACGCCTGTTCTGCTGTCTGCCAATCGCGGTGGTATTCGGTGCGATCGGCGAATCTTCGCCCATGCTGCTGATCCTGATGCGATCGGCGGTCATGCCTTGGCTGATGAGGTATTCGCGAACTGCGCGCGCCCGGTCGAGACCAAGCATGATGTTGGCGGCGTTCGATCCGACGTTATCCGTGTGCGCCTCGATGCTCACCTTGATCAGCTGCCCTGCGTCCGACGTGAGGTCGACAACCAGTGCATCGATCACGTTCTCAGCATCCTGGCGCCAGTCGGGCCGCGTGAAATCGACCTGAGTTCCGTCGAATGAAAGCAGAACTGTCCCGACACCCGTCGGCAGCGGCGAACCTGATGGAGCGCGCGTGACACTGTTGGACGGCGTCGGCGTAACGACCGGCGCAGGCGGCGGTGCCGGCGTTGGAGCAGGAGCCGGGCGATTTCCGGAAACTGTCGTGGACTGACGAGGAATCGGAATCAGCGGTGGCTCGTTTCGGACGCGTCCCGGTGGACGAATCCGGCCCTGCGTGTTGCCACCAGTGAAGAGCGAGATTCCCGCCATCGCGGTGAACGTAGGTCCACCCTTCCCTATCTGGCTCGAGAGCTCCGCGCGAAACGCGCGCGAGTTCCCGAGCATCTTTCTCACACCGACACCGAGATTTCCGATACCCATGCTGCGGCTCTGCTCGCAGTCGCAGCGTGGCTTCGTGTAGCTGACGAATTCATATCCCGCACCGATCAGCCCGTACGGCTGAATCTCAGAGGCGGTCGACCTCTGGAGGATCAGCGAAATCGTCGGCGTGAACGTCCAGAGCGGCGGCTTGTAATAGCTGTACTCCTGCCGCGAATAGTTCACGCCCAGTCCGCCCTGCACTGCGAGCGATTTCTTCAGATGGGTGCCGAATGTCACTGCGCCGCCGAAAGCGGTCTTGCCCTTGTCGGTGCTGTACTCGGTCGAGAGGATGCGGCCGGTTGCGAAAAGACCGATCTCGCGCGCGCCGGCAAGGCTTTGCTCGACCTGAAACACTGATTGCGACTGACCGGCGCGCGGGAGCGCCGCCGTTGTCAGCAGAATCAGCGACGTGGTTACCAGACGACGCATTTAGGTTCCTGAAATGGCTTTCGGATGACGACTATAGAAGAAATGCCCAACCAGTCGTGGTTGGGCATGAGTCCGGCGGGTAGAGCCTGCCGGTTTTTGTGATTCATACGTGCCCGGTAAAAGCAAATGCCGTGACACGCTGTACGCAAGGAAAATCTGCCTGATCAGGGTAGCCGATGGGTTGACCCGGGACCGGGGATTGAGGATCGTGCGGATCCAGAACCAACCACAATCGACGATCTGCGACTTATCGAGGGTTGAAGACAAACACGAAAAACATCATCGATGTCCGTTGTTGTCCTCTGTCCGCACTAAGTCGTCAATCGTCGATCTCTGTGAGTCCTGAATCCGCACAGTCCTCCATTCTCCGTCCTCCCTTCGAGTCAAACCTTATCCGAAGCGCTTGTTGCTGTCTTGTCAGTCGCAACAGGCAACGCCGACTGCTTTGTTCCTCGCACGAATGCGCTCATGAACCTCCCGTCGATCCCTTCTGCCATTGCGAGGTCGAGCCCGGCTCCGGTGAGAAATGACTCCGCATCCGCTCCAGTGTAAACGCGCGTCGGCTCGATGTCGATATCGGTGAAGCCGGCCTCGGCCAGCAGGTGCTTGAACTCCAATTCCTCGAGTGCGCCTGCAACGCAACCGATCCACAGTTCCATGTTCTTCCTGATCGGCTCAGGTACTTCGCCGCGCACGACGACATCCGACACAGCGAATCGGCCACCGGGCTTGAGCACCCTGTACGCTTCGCGGAGCACCCGCGCCTTGTCGGCTGACAGGTTGATAACGCAGTTCGAAATGATGACGTCGACAGAATTGTCAGGGAGAGGAATATTCTCGATGTCTCCCTTCAGGAACTCGACGTTGGTCGCGCCTGCGCGTTCCTTGTTCTGATTCGCGAGCGCGAGCATCTCGTCAGTCATGTCGAGGCCGTATGCCTTGCCCGTCGGGCCTACGCGCTTCGCAGACAGCAGTACATCGATGCCGCCGCCTGAGCCGAGGTCGAGCACTGTCTCGCCGGGATTGAGGGTCGCAAGTGCAGTCGGGTTGCCGCAGCCGAGCGACGCGAGCAGGGCCTCGGCAGGAATCCCTGCGGTCTGCCCTTCATCGTAGAGATTCGACGTGATGGGGTCGAATATCTCCGCATCAGCGCTTGCGCCACAGCAGCTGCTTACCGGCCCACAACACGACGCCTTTGCCCCTTCAGATGCCCTCGTAGCTGCGTGCCCGTACTTCTCCATCACCGTTTCCTTCAGTGTCGCAGTCATTGATCGCTCCTAGTAACAAGATTTCTTGATGTATGCAGGCAAAAAAAACTGGTAGATCAGCAGCACCCAACTGGCAGCGTCGCTCTCCGCGCGGGCTTAATCGACTTGACGAGCTCCTCGAGCTCGCCGAACGCCTCGCGGTCCAGCGAGTAGTAGACCCATCGCCCGACCTTCCGGTCGTTCACGATTCCCGCATCCCGCAAAGCCTTCAAATGGAACGAGAGCCGCGACTGCGCTGCGTCCAGCGCATCCGTCAGGTCGCAAACACACTTCTCCCCATCCAGCAATCGCTGGATGATTTCCAGTCGCGTCTCGTCAGAGAGAGCGTGGAAAAGGGCCGCGGCCCGGGTCGTGTCGAATCTGACAGCAGTTGCCATACAGAGAATTATATCAACTAATTTTGATGTGTCAATAGCAGGCCGTACGAGCAGCGTCGCGTCTCGTCATCCTACTGCGCACGCTTTGCAGGTAGCTGGTTGCTGTTAGCACCAGCAGGCCGCGGAGGGCAGGCAGCAAATGGGCTTCTGTATGTACTCTGAAGTCTGGGGAGCTACAGGACGGGGGTTGTCATCAGCTTTCTGCGGCCTGCTGGTGCTAATAGCAACCTGCTACCTGCAAAGCGTGCAGTAGAATGATGATAGGGAGCTTTAGGACGGGCACTGACTAGCGGTTCATTCCCAGCCACGCGATAATCGCGAGCAGCGCCACCGCAGCTATCATCAGAACTATCACTGCCTTTTGCCCTGCCCCGGCTGCCGGCGCTGGCGGCGGAATCAGCATTTCTTTCGTCAAGACAGCGAGCACCTCGCGAGCCGACTCCGGCCGCTTTGCTGGATCCTTGGACAGGCTCCGCATCACGAGTCGCGCGACCGCGCCCGGAACGGCGACCTGTCCCCCGGAGAGCTGCGGCGGATCTTCATCGGTGTGCGCCGCCATCATCTGCCGCGGGGTGTTCCTACCTGCAAATGGATGGCGGCCGCCAAGCAGCTCGTACGCAATGACGCCCCACGCATAGACATCGGATCGTGCATCCGCCGCTCCGCCACTCGCCTGCTCGGGGGATGAATACCGAAGCGGCTCAACAGCGGCGGGGTGCATCGCTATCGATCCGACGTCGGCACGCCTGAGGGCGCTGAAGACTTCGCTTATGCCGAGGTCGGCGATGAGGCCGGAGCCTCCGCTGATTATTACGCTGTCGGGTGTGAGGCCACCGTGCACCACGCCATGAAGGTGTGCGTGCGTCAGCGCTGCCGACATGTCCCTGAGCAGCGTGAGCGCATCCTTCAACTCTATTCGCCCGCCGCGTGACAACCTCGAGCGAAGCGTGCGACCATCGATCGCCGGAGAAATCCAGAAGAATGTCTCCTCCCCCCAGCCTGCCCCGATGACAGATAGAATGTTCGGGTGCTGAAGTTTTCGCGCTGCCAGGTCGCTCTCCTTGACAGGCGGTGCACCGGCAAACACCGATGCCGGTACACTCTTGATTTCGACTTCAGTGGGGTCGGTCTTCGACCTCGCGGCAAACACGCTGAATCCCGCGGCCCGCGGCGCCTCCCTGAGCAGGAGATATTCGCCGCCGAGCGTCGCGTCGATGTCCTGCCATGCTGCGGAGTCGGTCATGGCGGAAAGGTACGCGGGCCTGACTTGAAACGGGACTGTCTTCCTAGAAGCCGGCGGTCACCGACAACCTGAACGCGCGCGGTGAGCCCGGCGTGATGTTGCTGTTGCTGTGCGCGGTCGGGAAGTAGCGGGTATCAAAAACGTTCTCGACATTGAGCTGAGCGCGCAGCCCGAACCCGATCCCTGCATAGAGGGCCGCATCGACGCGCTCGAACGACGGAAGCTCTACACTGTTATCGATTCCCGTGAAGACTTTCGACTGGTGCAGGACACCAAGTGCAGCCCCGAGACGATCGGTAAAGCTGTACTTGTTCCACAGTGATATGCTCGTCTTCGGCACGAGCGGCACGAGTGCGCCAGCCGCGGATGCTGCAGTGGCCTCGACGATCTTCGCGCTCTGATTTGCAAATCCTGCCGCAATTTCCCAGTTCGATGTGACGCTCCCCGCTGCACCCAGCTCCACGCCCTGGCTTCGCTGCGCGCCTGTCTGAAGCAGTCGCTGCGGATCAGACGGGTCGATCGACCTGGTGTTGGTACGGTCGAGTCGATACGCTGCGGCAGTAAGTGCGAGCCTGTCGCGCACATCCCACTTCACTCCTGCTTCGTAGTTCGTGAAGCGCTCAGGTTTCAGCGCCTCGGTGACTTCCGTGAGCGAACCGAACTGATCGCCTGAGCCGGGCAGGAAAGAGATGCCATAGCTGGCGTAGACAGAGACCAGGTCGACCGGCTTGTAGATGACGCCAGCTCTCGGAGAAATCATGTCATCGCTGCGCCGACGTTCGACTTCGCTCCGGCGATCCTCGAACCGCAGGTCGAAGCTCTCATAGCGCGCACCGGCGATCACCAGAAACTTCGGCGTGAGCGTTATCTGGTCCTGCACGTAAACCGACTTCGTATTGACCACGGTCTCGTTGCTGGCGTCACTCGCGCGCTGGCTGAACGTCACGGGTGCTGTCAGGCGAGGATTCGAGACCGGAACCGAAACTGAAGTCGCATCACCCGCGAAGAACGCCGTGCTGCGCAGGTTGTCGGTAAACTGCCGGCCGAATTCACCCCCGATGAGAATGTCATGAACGATCGACGCCGTATTCGCGCGCAGGTTGACGTCTGTCTGGTTGAACAGATTGCTTCGGCCTGTCGCGTTGTTGTATCCGGAAATCGAGACCATCGTGCCGGCAGCGTTTACTGAGCCCGGGAAAATGTTCTGATAGAACTTGTCGTAGCTGGCAAGCCGACTGTGGTTCCTGATCTGCAGCGCACCTGTATCGTGCGAAAGCGTCATCTGGAGCGAGTTGACCTGCGCGTTCGATCTGCTCTCCTCGGGGTTTCCGAAGAACGTCGACGGGTCTGTCTCGACCGGCTTGTTGTTGAACGATGGAATGCCGCGATCCGCGGTGCGGCGATCCTCGAAGTACTCGTACCCGATCGACGCGCGCGTCGCTCCCGTTGACTTGCCGATTGTCAGCGTCGGGTTGATTCCCGATCTGTCGATTCTTGCGCCGTCGCGGTAGAGGTCGGAGTTCTCGTAGACGCTGTTGAGTCTTCCTGACATCCACGGGGAGAGATTCTGCTGCAGATCCGTCGCGATACGACGCCCGCCAAACGTGCTGCCCTCCGCCGTAATCTCGTGACGCGTGCGCCACTGCGCCTCCTTCGTCACGCGATTCAGAATTCCTCCGCCACCGCCACGACCGAAGACCATCGCATTCGAGCCCTTCAGCGTCTCGACGCGCTCGAGATTGTACAGATCGCGGAAATACTGAGTGTCGTCGCGCACGCCGTCCACAAAAAAATCCGCGGTAGAGTTGTTGCCGCGGATCGTGATCTGGTCGCGATTCCCTTCTCCCTGACCCATCGTCGCACCCGGAACGAATCGCGCCACATCTGCCAACCCCTGCATCGCCTGGTCGCGCATGAGGTGACGGTTGATAGTCACCATCGACTGTGGCACGTCCCGCGGAAGCGCCGAAGTCCTGGTTGCCGTCCGGCTCGCAGTCGGGGCATAGCGCGAACGGCCACTCCGGGCATCGACTCTGACAGCCTTCAGCATCTGAGCCTTGGTGGCTGAATCGACGGTAGAGCTATCGGTGTTCAGGGTCTCCTGAGAGCCGGCGAATTGAGGGATCGCGGCCAGGAAAACGACCGCTGACAACGAGGAGATTGCGAATCTGACGATTTGGTTAAGCATTGCTGAGTAACAGGTTAGGCCAATCCCGATAAGAACGCTCCGGATTGCCTAACCTATTCCCGGCCACATGCGCCGTCAACCGCCCGATTTTCTGTCGGGCAACTCCCCACAGAAATATGGAAGATGCCCCGACACCGGCACCGCCGGACGGCTTTTAGCGTTCGACTTTCCCTCCAGTCGCACAATTACCACAACAGGATCTGCCCGTTGATTCAGCCACCGCCAACGAAAGACTCTCCCCTTCCCCTCGTCATTCAGGGGGGCATGGGCGTCGCCGTATCAAACTGGAAACTGGCTCGCGCAGTGTCACTGAAGGGCCAGCTCGGCGTGGTTTCCGGGACGGCACTCGACACCGTTATGGTCCGCCGGCTTCAGGACGGAGATCAAGGCGGCGATATGCGCCGAGCGATGAGCCATTTCCCAATTCCGGGCGTTGCCGACGCGGCGATCGAAAAGTTTTTCCTTCCCGACGGACGCAGAGAGGGTCAGGCTTACAAGCTGCTCCCGATGTACAGGCAGAATGTCAGCAAGGACAGGCAGCTGCTCACTGTGCTCGCGAACTTCGTCGAAGTGTTTCTTGCGAAGGAAGGGCACGACGGCGTGATCGGAATCAATCTCCTCACCAAGGTTCAGGCGCCGAACATTGCATCGCTCTACGGCGCGATGCTGGCTGGCGTTGACTACGTACTCATGGGCGCAGGGATCCCACGGGAGATACCCGGCGTTCTCGACGCGCTGTCGAAGCACGGGGTCGCAACAATGCGCTTCGACGTCGAAGGTGTTCCATCGTCAGATCCGCAGTACCTGACTCTCGACCCCGCCGAGCTCGGCGTAGATGCGAGCTTGCCGATTACGCGGCCGAACTTTCTTCCGATCATTTCCGCCAACTCTCTCGCAACGACGCTTGCGCGGAAGGCAAACGGAACGGTTCAGGGTTTCATTGTGGAAGGTCCCACCGCAGGCGGACACAACGCTCCACCGCGCGGTGAAATGAAACTCAACGATCGAGGCGAACCAATCTACGGCGATCGCGATGCAGTGGACCTCGAAAAGCTTCGCGAGCTTGGCCTTCCGTTCTGGATCGCGGGCGGCACCGGCTCTCCGGAGCGACTTGCTGAGGCAATCGCTGCAGGAGCCGCGGGAATCCAGGCAGGAACCCTGTTCGCTTTCGCCGAAGAATCTGGTTTCGCTCCAACGCTCAAGCAGGACGTCCTCGATCACGCAGCCCGCGGAGAGATCGAAGTTCTGACTGACCCGCTCGCGTCACCGACTGGATATCCGTTCAAGGTCGTGCGCTGGGCCGGAGACGAAACCGCCGGCCAGGAGCGAGAGCGAAAATGCGACCTCGGGTATCTCCGCATCGCTTACCGGCGTGATGATAATCGCACCGACTATCGATGTGCGGCAGAGCCGGTGGAAGACTACGTGAGGAAGGGCGGGCTCGAAGCGGATACAGTCGGCCGCAAATGCCTCTGCAATGCATTGACCGCGAACATCGGGCAGGCGCAGCCGCGAGGTGAGCGCGGGGACGAGCCGCCGCTTCTCACGAGCGGCGACGACCTCGCGACCATCGCCGGCTTTCTCGATGGTCGCGCCAGCTACACTGCTTCAGATGTGATCGACTATCTGCTCAGCGGGGTGTCGTCGCCGGTACAAGCGTAAAGTCGAGCTCGAGCTTGATCGTTTCGTCGACGCTCAGCACAACGGGTACCTTCGGCTGAGTCATGCCGAAGTCTGCAAACGTGAATGATGTTGTCGCCGCGCCGGTCATTCTTCCCGGCTGAAACGTCGCGTTCACTTTCCAGACTGTGGACCGGGTCGTTCCGCGCACCGTCATGTCGCCGACCAGATCGAACGTGCGCGTGCCTGATGTCGGCAAGGGAAGCGAGACGCCTCGCACTGACTTCGGCACAAACGTCACGCTCGGATGCTGCTCTGTCTCGAGCACCCGGCGACGAACGTAGTTGTCGCGACGGTCCTTGTCGCTCTTCAAGCCGGTAATATCGACAGTGAACTTCGACTCGGCCGCTATGATGGTGCCTTTAGCGTCCGCGGCGATCGCTCCTGTCACTGCTGCGGTTTCGCCGACTGCGTCGTTTGGAAGATCGAGCCCAACCAGCTGCTCGCGAATGCGATAACGCGCGGCGTTTCCTGTTGGCGCAGTGACGTAACGAACGGCTGCCGTTGACGACGCCTGTCCGACCGACGCTCGGACAACCGGCTCTGCCGATGCCTCGCTTGTGCGGGCCTCAGCGTTGTTCGCCGGCTCACAGCCAGCAAACAGAAAGCCGGCAAATCCCACCGCGAGCACTTTTTTCTTCATGAAACTGTAGGTCCGTATTGAATGTGGGGATGACCCCCTCTCCTGCCAGCCGTCATGAACGGAAGATTCGTCAGCGCAGTGTAAGAGGGTCGGGCCTGACTTCAATACTTCCTACGTACTGCCTCCCATCAACGTTGAGAACCAGGCGGTACGTGCCGGGCCCAGCGACGGGTCCCCGCAAATCGTTCGCCAATCCGCCTCCCATTGCCATCAGGATCTGGATCGCATCGCGCCGCGCAGCATCGTCGCTCGCGGCGCGATAACGGTCGAAGGCCTGCTGGTAACTCGCGACTTCTTCCCCGCCCTGACGAATCAGCTGCTCGAACCGTCGCGTGATCGCTTCACGCTGTTCATCTGTGAGAGCAGTGACGAACGTCAGGTCCCATTTGTAGCGGTGGATTCCAGGCGTCGTGCCAAGCGCGACGGTTCTCGAAAGCCCACGCCCGTTCGAGATCTCGAGCGATGCAGCGGCCGGCGCGGCCTTGATGTAGTAACTGATGATCGCGCTGTTGGTCATGCCCGATCGCGGAAGCGAACCGCTCGGCGACACCGATGGCGGATTTTCACCGGCATACCAGAAGTGTCCGCGCTGGCCGCCGCGGCTGACGTTCTCCCAGATCGTCGCGACACGCTGCTCGAACAGATGCGCGGGCGCTGCGAGCACTGCGGGTGTCAGCTGCTGCAGCGGAGTAATGTCGTCAGCGATGAAGAGGCTGCGGCCGTGCGTGCCGGCGACGAGGTCATTATCACGCGGGTGAATAACCAGATCCTGCGTCGCGACCGTCGGCATGCCATTCATGAAACGGTTCCACTTTCTGCCCCCGTCGAGGCTCGCCCAGACGGCGAACTCACTGCCTGCAAAAAGCAGATTCGGGTTGCGCAGGTCTTCACGTATTACATGCATCACCTGCCCATCAGGAATGTTGGCGGTGATGTTCGCCCACGTTCTCCCGTAATCACTGGTCTTGAAGATCCATGTGGAGAACCTGTCGTCGCGATGACCGTCAAAGACCGCGTATGCCGTACCTGGATCGAAGTGCGATGCCTCGACGCGGTCGACCCATGTGCCGGCCGGTACACCACGCACCGCCGGGCGGGTGTTCGACCACGTCGCCCCGCCGTCACGCGTTACCTGGAGGTTGCCGTCGTCAGTCCCAACCCAGATCACGAAGGAATTCACTGCCGACTGCGAAATCGATGTGATCGTTCCGTGAGTTTCGGCCCCTGTATTGTCGGGAGTGATGCCACCGCTCCTGATTCTTGTCTTCGCCGAATCGTTAGTGGTGAGGTCCCGGCTGATGATCCGCCAGCTGCTCCCCCGGTCAGTTGTCTTGAACAAGTGATTGGCACCAAGGAAGATCGTGTTCGGGTCATGCGGGGACATCACGAGCGGGGCTGACCAGTTGTACCTGAACATGTCCATTCCACGCGCCGACGTTCCCAGCGAGCTGGCGTAGTTGACGATGTTCGCGGGACTTGGACGCATCGGCGTGGATGCCCGTGTTTCCGCGTTGTATCGGCGGAAGCTTCCGTTCTCTCCTTCCGAATAAACCTTTCGCCAGTCGGTTGGGTCGATCTGCACGTCCATGCCATCGCCCCAGTGAACCTTCCATGCATCGTCGTTGAGAATTCCGCGCGAGTCGCGGCTGAAGCTCGGACCAGCGAACGTCCCGTTATCCTGAAGTCCGCCGTAGATGTAGTACGGGTCGCGCATGTCGACACCGATGCGGTAGTACTGAGCCATCGCGAAATTGTCGAGGAACACGAATCGTTCCCCGTGATCGTGTGTCAGTGACGTTCCCTTGTCCGCTCCGATGTAGTACCGATCGCCGTCATTCGGGTCGAGCCACATCGCATGGAAGTCACCGTGTATCTCCTCGTCGGCGCTCCCGTTGCGCAACGTCTTTCCGCCGTCATCGGAAACCATGAACCGAGTGGTGAGCACGTAGACGCGCTGATGGTTTTTCGGATTGATCCTGATCTGGCTGTAGTAGAAGGGCCGGTTGTTGTACGTGTTCACGTATTTCCATGATGTTCCGCCATCTTCCGACCGGTACATGCCGGAACCAGGGCGCGCGAGGTCGTTGGTCTGCTCCGCCTCGACAAGTGCCATCAGTATCCGCGGATTCTGGCGCGAGACATCGAGGCCGATGCGGCCCGTCGGCCCTGCCGGCAATCCGGTGGTCAGCTTGCTCCACGTAACACCAGCATCAGTCGACTTGTAGATGCCGCCATTAGGTCCGCCGCTGGTGAACGTCCACGGCTTTCTCAGACGATCGTAGAACGCGGTGTACAGGACGTTTGGATTCGACTGGTCCATTACGAGCTCTGTCGATCCCGCTTTGCCATCGTTCGGAAGTCCGCCGGCGAGCTTGTTCCACGTGGCTCCACCATCGGTAGTCTTGAACAATCCGCGATCGCCGCTGTAACCCCACAGGTGGCCGATCGCTGCGACGTAAACGGTGTTCGGATCAGTCGGATGAGTGACGACGCGCGCGATCTGGTGCGTAGTCCTGAGTCCCATGTTGCGGAACGTCCTGCCGCCGTCGGTCGATTTGTAGATACCGTCGCCCCACGCGACGCTGTTACGGTTGTTCGCCTCGCCAGTGCCGACCCAGACTATCTCGGGGTTGGGCTGGAAGAGCGCGACATCTCCTATGGATGCCGACGGGTAGTCGTCGAAGATCGGCTTCCACGTAATGCCGGCGTTGACTGACTTGAACACACCGCCGGATGCCGATGCGACATAAACCGTCGCGAATGCTGATTCCACTGCCTCGATGTCGACGACGCGGCCACCCATGCTCGACGGGCCGATGTTGCGCCATCTGAAGGCAGACAAGAGGGCCGAGTCCGATGGCTGCGCGGCGAGCGGAGCAGCGACGAACGCCAGAAGGAGTGCACA
>JAYUWU010000109.1:0-12092 GCA_043753365.1 Gemmatimonadaceae bacterium
ATCCTCCAATCGGTGCGTGCCCCAATAATGGGTTAGTCGAACGGTGCCGACTTACCCATCCTCCCGGTCTATGACTTACCTATCATCCCGGTCTGTACCTTCGCCGAGACCTAAGCCCAAAGTAGCGAGCCCCGAGTGATAGTCCTGAGTCCTGAGTTGACCTACTCAGTTTTGGGTCTACTTCCAGCCCTTCATGGACGGGAGGGTGTCCCTTTTTCGCACCCCCTCCTCGAAGGGTCCAAGCAGGTGCGCGATACTGTTAGCATAATAACTGATTAGCCCCCGCCCCTTGGGGAGCACGGCGTATCCCTCTCCCGTCGCGACCAGCATGCGCCTCATGCTCAGCATCTTCCAGGCACGGTCGAAGACCTCTTCCACCGACCCCTCTGCCCTGATGGGACTCGCGTTGAGCTCCGCCAGAACCTCCCGCATGTCAGTGATTCGGCCGAGGAGGCGGTCCCGGGAAATAAAATCGCTATCCAGAGACTGGATAGCCGCGCAAGCCAGGGTTACAGGCGTCACCGGAATGATCGCCCCGATCCGCGACATCATGTCGTCGCACAACTCCTGTACACACGCGAGCCGCTCGTGCCGAGGAAGTTCGAAGAGGTCCTCGCCCCTGCTGAGTTGAGCATCGAACCACGGCTTGAGCGGTACCGGCTCACCGATTGCGACCGCCGCCCGGCCATAACGCTTCCATCGCCTCGCCACCAGACGCCCCGCATTCCACCAGATATAGCGCGACACCTCGGATATCTGGGCCGACCTCGGGGGCGTTCGCTGACCGCGGGTGACGGCCAGTTCCCGAAGAAGCGACCGGTCTTCGAGCACCCTGTCGTAGTTGATGGCGACGGGCACCAGGTGGATCCGGTCACGATACTCGGGGTCGCGCGCGACACCAATTACATAATCGAGCAACCCGATCTTGGCCGAATGCAGCTTGCCGTCGCGGCTAAGGCCGCCCTCGGGGAATATTCCCTGCGTCACGCCGTTCCTAGTGATCAGCTGGACATATTGCTCGAGCACGGTGTGATACAGCGGTTCGCGGAACTTCCGGCGGATGAAGTACGATCCAAAGCTCTTGAAGATGTACTCGAGCGGGAACGCCCGCGCCCATTCTCCAACCGCGTAGGAAATCGCCACGCGACCGGTGAGGACGTAGCCGACGAGCACATAGTCGGCATTCGACCGGTGATTCATCAGATAGACAACAATGGCGTCCTTTGGCAGCGACAACGCCCCGCGGTCGCCGTGCTGCTCGACCGACACCCGGTAGAAGAGGTTCAACAGTGACCTGCTCACGAAGTATCCGAACCGGTAGTAGGCGAGGATGTTGAAAAACGGGACGATCTCGTCGATGTACCCGGCTACCGTGCGCCAGACCACGTCAGGTGCCAGCCCGTGTTCCTTCGCATGCGTGCCCACCGCCTTCGCAATGACGGGGTCCTCGAGCAGCGTCTCGGTGATCCGGCCCTTGGCAGTGAGCTTGAACCGGTCGAGCTTCGCTCCCCGTTCGCGGACCGACCGGAGTGCACTCCTGTTCAACTTTCGCCTGAGGAATTCGAAGGCCATGCCGATGGACGTGCTGCAGTAGTTTTCGGTGCGGGTCAAACAGATTCTACAGCGGTACCACCACGACCGCAAAGCAAGCCAACCGGGTTCCGAACTTGTATCACCACACAAGATGATCTTTCGACTTCTCCCTGCCTTCCTCGTGCTGCCGAGTCTCGTCGTCGCGCAAGGCCGCTATCCGGCCCCTGCGGGTGCCGCCCTCTTCACACGCGCTAATGCGCCGCTGACGCGATTGCCGGCGCGAATTCCGGCGCAGGGACCGACTGCCCTCCACATCCAGATCCTGCTCGACCGGGCTCATTTCTCACCCGGCATCATAGACGGCGCATGGGGGAACAACGCAGCCCGAGCACTTGCCTTCTACGCAGATCCCGGAGGTAATGCGCGGTTGCTCGGACGCACGCCACCGGGGCTCTCGGTGGTGGACAAGGCGACATACGGACGACTGATGCGCGCCGCCGGCAATAAACCGCTGCTGCGCCGATACGTCCTCACACGGGCCGACGTCGCTGGACCTTTCACTGAAATTCCGTCAAAGGTCTACGACCAGGCGAAACTCAAATGTCTGTGCTACTCGTCTGCCGCTGAAGCGATCGCCGAGCGCTTCCACACGTCGGAGGCGCTGCTCTCGCAGCTCAATCCCAAAGTGGACCTGAAGAAATTAAAGGCGGGAACGGCCCTGCTCGTCCCGAACGTGCTTGAAGAAAACGTTGCGTCGGCGATGGACACTGTGATCGTCTCGAAGCTGATAATCTCGAAGAGTGGCTTCTGGGTTCACGCAATCGACGCCGCGGGGAGCATCATCGCGCACTATCCGTCAACACTTGGGGCCGGATACGATCCATCTCCCACGGGCAAGCTGACCGTCACGTACGTTGCCCGTGATCCCGCCTTTCACTATCAGCCAAAACTTTTTGCCGACGTTGCTGACAGCGAACCCGAAGCGAGACTTCCGCCCGGACCGAACTCACCGGTTGGCCGCATCTGGATGTCGCTCTCGCGCAAGCACTATGGAATACACGGGACTTCTTCTCCCGGGACGATCGGATATGCTGCATCACACGGCTGCGTGAGGCTCACCAACTGGGACGTGCTCCAGCTCTCTGACTTCATATTGCCGGGAACGCCAGTAGAGTTTCATTGAAGGTGGCTTAGCTTGAAATACCGTCGAGGGCGTCGCAGCACGCGACTGGGTATGGGCATTCTTGTCGCGGTGGCATTCCCGGCGAGTGCCAGTGGCCAGCAGCAACCGACAGTTCACCCTGCTCTATCTATTGCTGCGCTTGATTCCGCGATGAGTGCCGGAATGCGCCGGGATGGAATAACCGGCGGCGCGTACGTTCTCGTCGTGAATCACCGGATGGTCGCATCGCGCGGGTTCGGTGTCGCGGATGTTCGCACCCGTCGACGAGTCGATCCCGATGTCACGATGTTCGGCCTCGCGTCGACGTCGAAGCTCTTCACCGCAATCGCCGCAGCCAGGATCGCGCGGGATGGCAACGTTGATCTCGACGCGCCAATCGCATCCTATTTCATCCGATTGCCGCTGCGCGACTGGCTGAATGGTGTGACTCTATCGCAGCTCTTGACGCACACCGCGGGGTACGATGATCCGACGTTTGGATCGGGAGCACGGTCTGCGCGCGACCTGATCCCGCTCGAGTCCTATCTGGATCGAGTGCTGACGCCGCCATGGATTCGGCCCGGCACGAGCACCTCCTACTCCAATGCGGGTGTCGCTCTCGCCGGACATGTCCTTTCGATGGCAACGGGGACGGCGTTCCCCGCCCTTGTCGACTCGCTGGTGCTGAGGCCGTTTGGAATGCGCGCGACGAGCCTTTCGCAACCGTTGCCCGCCGGCTTCGAATCGGCGCGCGCAGTTGCCTATGAAGGAAGCCGCGAAGTGCCGCGGATTTACTTCAATGATTCGCCCGCATCGGGTGCGCTCGCGACGCCGCACGACATGGGACTGCTGATGGTCGCGCTCCTCGTTCCGGGTTCGTCCGATGACAGCGCCGTCGCCGCCTCACTCTTCTCTCGTCGTTTCGCGAATCATCCCGCGCTTCCGGGAGTAACTCTCGCTTTCCGCGAAAGCATGGACGGCGACGCGATTTTCGAACACGGTGGCGACTGGCAGGATTACAGCAATTCACTGTACCTCGACACGCGATCCGGCACCGGGCTCTTTGTTGTGTTCTCGAGTGGCGAGGGTGGACGGACAGCGCTCGACCTGTGGTCGTTGGTCCGAGAGGAGCTCCCGGCGCGACCAAACAGATACAAATTCACGCAGCGTGCGACTGGCGTAGCTGGTCCGGGGCGATGTTCGAAAGTTGATGGTACCTATCGCGATACGCGAATGTCCCGGCAAACGCTCGCGAAGCTGGGAGTGCTCACTGGCGACGTGCGCGAGGTATCAGTTAGGATCGCACCGCCAGGCATTATCATCGGCGATCGCGCGTATCAGGAGATGGGTGGAGGAGTCTTTCAGTCCGACAGCGGGCGAACTGTTGCATTCAGGTGCGAGAATGGTGGCGAAGCGTCGCACGTGTTCTTCGGCCGCGCGCCGTCGTCAACCTATCGTCGCGTCGCGGCGGGTGAGAGCCGCGGTGCGCAGGGCGGATTGCTGATAGTCGCCTTGATTGCGACGATCGCGGCAGTCGTCGCCGATGTAAGACGGCGCCGCCTTGGTATCGATGTGCTCGACAACGTCGCGCGCGTGCTGCGGATCCTGTTTGGGCTCGCAGCCGTACTCCTCTTTCTGGGAATGATCTTCCTTCTCGCGACCACAAACCCGTGGGAGTTTCAGTACGGCGTTCCGGCCAATATCGGCACTATGTCGGCTATAGGGCGATTCATCGTGGCCGGTGCTGCTGTCGCGCTCATTGCGTCTCTCGTTGCGCTGGTGAGGCCACGAGCGGCGTCCGGGATCCTGGAGGCAATGCTTGGCATGCCGGTAGTGCTGCTGGTTGTTCTGATGGTTCAGTGGAATCTGATCCAGTGACATTCTCAACGAAGGCGAACAGCGAACAGCGATAGCTAGCTGGAAGCTTGTTTCTTCCCCGGAATGTTGGCTTTGATATAGTCAGCAAGCTCTGCCCGTGACTTGACGCCGGTCTTGACGAAGATGTTCGACAAGTGGGTGCTCACGGTTCGATGCGATATGCGAAGTGAATCGCCAATTTCCGGATTGGTCTTGTGAAGCGAGACGAGGCGGGCGATTTCGACTTCGCGACCGGTTAGCGCACCGACTCCCTTCGCGGCGCTCTTCGAAGGCGGCCGCCCACCGAGAGTTTTTATCTTGAGTCGCACCTTCTCGAGCTGTCCGGCCGCGCCGAGCCGCGCGAATGTCTCGTGCGCGATGCGCAACTCCTTGAGAGCCTCGTCAGTGTTGCCGAAGTCGCTGAGTGCCTGCGCCAGCGCCCTCCGGACGCGGGACGCATGATCCGGCAGCGGGCTGGCGTCGAGCTTCTCAACCGCTGATCGCAGGACGCGAATGGCTTCCCCGTAGTTGCAGTCGCGCATCAGCAGAAGCATTCCGTCGCAAACGTCCGCCAGCGCCTCACCGATCGGACTGCTCAGGCGATCCGCATCGCGCCTTATCCTCGCGGAGCATGATTCGACTCGCGGATAGTCGCGCGCCCAGAGCGCAGCTTCGCCAACGATCGGCAGAAGCCAGTTGAGTGTCCATCCAACGTAGCCGAGCCGGTCCGCGATTAGAGCTCCTGCCTCGCCGACTCGAATCGCTTCGCCGTAGTTGCCGGTCTCGAGATGATACGCAGCGAGCCCGATGTGCGCAGGCACGACACATTGAACGTCGATGCGATGGTCGGTGGCAGTATCGGCACCGGAACGTCTCCACGCATCCTCGAAGTACGAACGCGCTTTGTCGAGCTCGTAACGAGAGAGATGGACGAGGCCGGTCCACACGAGGAGTCGAGGCAGCAGCGTCTTCTGATTGTGGAGAAGGGCCGATGCAACCGCGTCGTGCCCGATCCTCAACGCCTCGTCCCAATCACCGGTCCACGAGGCATAACACAGGGATACCTCGGACGTCCAGACTGGAAGCAGCGGCGATCCAAGCTCCTGCTCAAGCTCGCCGCATCGTTCCACACAACGTCTGGTTTCAGTCGCGCTGCTCGTTAACCCCGACAGTATCGCCATCGCCAGGTTTGCCTGCCACTCGAGCATTTTCTCGCCTGAGCGTCCTGCGAACTCGATGGCCTTGCGGCCATGGTCGCGCGCTGCTTCACGCGGTCCTGTCCACGTGTGCAGTATGAGCAGCGCACGATGCGCGCGGGCTAGCAGTGCCGGTGAACCCGTGCCCTGCGCCACATCGAGCGCTCTGTCCATTTCCGACTTCGCGGCGTCGACCCGCGCCAGCTCCTGAAGACAGATTGCCTTAGCGAGGTGAAGCTTTACGGCAGTCGCGTCACCACCCGACGCCGCGATTCCCGCATCATAGTGTTGGAGCGCATGGTCGAACTTCCCCGTCCAGTAGCGAGCAAGTCCTGCGCGATACTCGATCGCAGCAAGCGTCGCCTGATCATTCGCACTTAGTGCAGACGCTCTTGCCTGCTCCCAGAGCGACAATGCCTCGTCGTATCTACCGAGACGCTGCAACGCCCGGGCTAGATCACGGACAATTTCGTCCCGTCCGCTTACGACCTCGCGCAGCCGCTCCGTCTGCTCGAGGGCAGACGCGAGGAAGGCCGCCGCCTCGCGATTCGCATAGGTGTCGAGGGCATTACGTCCGGCATTACTCAGATATCTCACCGCTTTGGAGCCTGAAGATCCCGATCGAGAATAATGAAGCGCTAGCTCGCCAGCGTGTGAATCCGCTCTCGCTCCGTAAAAACTCTCGAGCGCGTCGGCCACGCGCGCGTGCAGAACGCGCCTTCGACCCGAGCCAAGGGATTCGTAGAGAACCTGCTGGAGCATCGGGTGCATGAACTCGAACAGAGTCGCGCCGCCCGTTCTCGACTCGCCGAGAACACGCTGATCACACAACTCGTCAACTGACCTCGCCAGAACCGCTTCTGGAAGATCGCTCAGTATAGCGAGCTGCGAGAAGGTCATAGGAGTGCCGACGACAGCGGAAACATCGGCAAGTTCACGCGCCTCGCTGGATAAGCGGTTAATTCGGGAGTTGATCGCATCGCGAACGCTCCTTGGCAGCTCGAGCGACTCGACTTCCCATCCGATCCAGCGGCCACCCTGTTGCGTCACGACTCCAGTCGCAATCAGCTCCTTCAATGTTTCTTCGATGAAGAACGGGTTGCCTCTCGTCCATCCGTACAAAAGGGCCGAGAACTCACGCATCGCACTGGCATCGCCTTCGTACCTGTTTACGAGAAGGTCGAGAACTTCCGATTGTGACAGGGGCCCCAGGCGCATGAGTTGCGCGACCCCGAGACTGAGCAGCGACTGCTCGGTGATTCGCAGTCCGGGACTCGCATCTCGATCGGTCTCGTTGTAGGAAAGCAGAATCGCAATCGGATGAGACGCGATATTGCGGGCGAGAAAATGCAGCAGCTCGAGCGAAGACGAATCAGACCACTGCAAATTTTCGAGAATGATGCAGAGTGGTTGTTTTGTCGCAAGTCTGCCGACGAACTGCGTAAAATTCCAGAGCAACCGCGCCTTGAGCTCAGACGCCTCGATCCCGCTGTTCAGGCGCTCCCGGCCCGCCACGCTCCCGAGCACCGGAAAGAGCACTCCCAGTTCATCGCTCGCCCCGCGCGTCAACAAAGTGAGCTTGGCAGGCTCGATACTTTGAAGCAGCGGAAGGAAAGCGTCGGAAAAGAGAGCGTATGGAATTCCTGACTCGACCGCATAGGATCGGCCGACGACAACCTTCCACCCATCCGCTGCGGCTGTCTCCGCCACCTCCAGGAAAAGGCGCGTCTTCCCGACGCCCCCCTCACCGGCGAGGAACAGCGTGCTCCCCGCGCCTTCCCGCGCGGATGCCAACAGGGTGCGAAGCTGCGCCAGCTCGGTCGAGCGTCCTATGAGTGGAAGCACGGCTATAACGTAGCGATAGTTGTTGTCAGGGGCATTGAATGCCTACTCATTGGAGTCGTCGGGCTACCGCATGCCAGTCGTCGTCGGGTCCAAGCGTTTCCACGTACCCGCGGCCCCGACAGCACCCCCGATCAGTCCCACCGGGGTCCCAATTACGGCGCCAAGGACTCCCAACAGGAATCCACTGTCGGTCGCTTCGCAGAACAGGAAACAGTTCTCCCGCTCCCGGTGGGTGAGGATGCCAATGGTAAAACCGCTGACGGTTCCAGCGGCGAAACCGATACCGGCGCCTCGGAGTGCACCGAGGAAGCGATTCGTGCCTCTAACTTCGAGCCGGGTGACCTCGGCTCGCCCAACATTGAGAGTAGACGACGCCTGATTTTGACCGACTACTCTCAGGGAGAGCGAATCGCTTGTCATCGAATCGAGAAACCCAACTTTCCGCACGTTCCCGGTTGATACACGTACCTTCGCGCCCTGCCTGATGCCATCGGCGCGCTGTGCGAGGGCAGCCGCCGGCGCAGCGATAAGCGCTGCCGAAATGGAAAGCATAATGAAGCGACGCATTGGAACCTCTCGGTTGAGTTTTCGCCGCCAAGTATCGTCGCGTCTCCCCACGTCCAAATACGTAGACATACGTAGACGCGCCTTACTACGTCGCTATGCGTATATGTCCCGCATTGAGGCCAGGTGAGATTGTCGGCGCTGGATCCGCGGAGCCTCCGCGTCCGGGCATTCACCTGTCAAAAGGGAGCGTCCGTGTCAAAAGTGTCGAGATTTTCCGCCGTGCTTCTTGCGCTGTCGGTCTCAGCGTGCGCCAGCGACGAAGAGGTTTCCATAGCCGATATTGCCGGACCCGCCAGGCAGGTTCAACTCAGTGGATTTGCCGCGCCATCCGGTGTGGTCACCATTGCCGAAGGTGATGTGGAAGCGTCGGTGTGGCCTTACACAAGCACCGGTTTTGCGACGACACCCCAGGATCCCATCAACATCGTATTCACGGGCGTTGCCGATCCGCGACAGATCCGCGCGACCTTGCTCGGTCTAACAGGTTCAGGTCGCCCTGGTCCGCTCGCTGGATCACCTGCACGTGGAGCGATGCCGTCGGTGATCCGCAGACCAGCTATGCGGGCACCGAAGGCTGGGTGGGGAGCGCCATCCAGCTCCAGTGCGGCAACTTCCACGGACCTCGTTTTCACCTACGATTATTTCGACAGGGGAACGTCACGCTTGCCAACGCACATTACGAGATTCTGATCCCCGGAACCAACAATCATGAAGTGCTGAGTTGGGAACTAGCCGAGGGCCTCGTGGTTGCCGATATCGCGCGCAGCGGATTTCTTGCGGCCGCACCATCGCCAACGAACGTAATCACAAGTGCACCGTACTTCCGCGCGGTGCAGGCGCCGGTTGCCTCGATGCTTCCAGCGGCGCAGAAAGCCGCGCTCGGCTTGCTCGTCAACGGAGACGGAACGGCCAGCATTCCTAATGACGGTCGCGCCACGCAGCTGCGCCTTGCGGCAGGCGCGCCCGTCTCGAGTGGCATGGCAGACAGCGACTTCGTCATCCAGTTCGGGCAGGTGATTCCAAAACCGTTCTGCGCCGCGGGCACGACCGGTTATCTGTATGCGAGCGGTCCGATATCGGTGCACATGCGGTCCGGAATTGCCGGAAAGATCTACCAGTCTTCGATCGTGGTCGGGGGAACGCTGACGCTCGTCGAGATCAATCCTCGCACCGGGCAGACGATCGGCGCACCCTACCAGGGCATCGTTAGCGAGCGCACGGCAATCCTTCTCACCGATGGGATGTCGAGCGTGGAGTTCAATTCGAATCGCGAGGAAACGCCGGACGCCGGCGCAACGCGAGGGTTGCGAATCGAGTATCTGCGGGCACGCCAGCACGGGAGTGATGCATACTCGCTCGAGATAACCTGCTGAGTGCTCTCTTAGGGCTAACAGCGAGTAGCAAACAGCTAACGCGAGCAGCGAACGACGAAAAGCGGGCAGCGCGTTGCCTGGCCTTGCATTCAGGGGCAGCGTCCTTAGCTACTCGCTTCTAGCTCTTCGCGTTAGCTATTAGCTGTTCGCTATTAGCATTTGATAAAAAACAAAAGGGGTGGAAGTGCTATCATTGCACCCCCACCCCTTGTCTGCCAATCCAACCTGGCTCTTAAAGCTCGTCGTCGAGCGGAGCGAAGCCCTTCGGCAACGCACCAGCCTTCGGAAGCAGATCATCCTCGAGATCCGGCTCCGCGAGAATCTCCGCGATCGACGGCTCAGCAAACACCTCGGGCTCCGGCGGAACCGGCGCTCCCTCGATGTCAACTTCCTGGTAACGGTACATTCCCGTTCCCGCAGGAATGAGGTGACCGATGATGATGTTCTCCTTCAACCCCATCAACTCGTCTCTCGCACCACGTATCGCCGCGTCGGTAAGAACACGCGTCGTCTCCTGGAACGATGCTGCCGAGATGAACGACTGCGTCGTGAGGCTCGCCTTGGTAATTCCAAGAAGCAGCGGCTCAGCCGAGGCTGGCTCGTTGTTCTTCTTGCGGGCCTTGTCGTTCGAGTCGCGGAACGCCTGCTTGTCAACGTGCTCGCCCTCGAGGAACGCCGTATCACCTGACTCGAGAACACGCACCTTCTGGAGCATCTGCCTCACGATCACGCCAATGTGCTTGTCGTTGATCTTCACGCCCTGCAGGCGGTAAACCTCCTGCACTTCGTTGAGCAGATATTCCTGAACCGCGCGCGGTCCCTTGATGCGAAGAATATCGTGCGGGTTGACCGGACCTTCAGACAGACGATCTCCGGCGCGCACGCGGTCTCCCTCGTGCACTCGAAGGTGCTTGCCTGCGCCAACCTCGTACGTGTGCTCCTCTGACTGATCGTCAGCAACGGGTTGTCCATTCCGCATCATCGTCGGACGAACGAAAATCTCGCGCTTGCCGCGCTTGATGTCTCCGAACCTCACGACACCATCGATCTCCGACACAGTCGCCGGATCCTTCGGCTTGCGCGCCTCGAACAACTCGGCAACACGCGGCAGACCACCGGTGATGTCTCGCGTCTTGTACGCCTCGCGGCTAACCTTTGCCAGAATGGTACCTGCCGTGATGCGCGCGCCATCCTTCACCGTCAGCTGCGCACCAACCGGCACGACGAAGTCGCGAAGACGCTTCTCCTTCGCACCCTTCGTCTCCCAGATCTCGATGTGCGGATGCAGCTTCTTGTCGCGATCCTCGATAACGACTGTCTGGCGAAGACCTGTCAGCTCGTCGAGCTCCTCGGAAAGAGAAACCTCGTCCTCGAGGTCCACGAACCTGATCACACCCTCTACATCCGAGATGATCGGATTCGAGTACGGGTCCCACGTGAAGATGATCTGATCCTTCTTCACGTCCTCGCCGTCCTTAACCATCAGCGTCGCTCCAAGAGGAACCTGGAGTCTCGCGCCAACCTTGTTGTCACTCGCCGCGCGGATGGTGAGCTCGCCCTCGTACGACGTGACGATCTGCAGCCCGTCGGCGTTGGTGACTGAGATGAGCCGGTCGCCATACTCGATGACGCCATCCACCTTCGACTTTCTCGCTGTCTGCTCGGCGATGCGGGCTGCTGTTCCACCGATGTGGAACGTACGCAGCGTGAGCTGCGTGCCCGGCTCTCCGATCGACTGCGCCGCGATGATGCCGACTGCCTCTCCCTTGTCCACCATTCCCATGGTGGCCAGGTTGCGGCCGTAGCACATCTGGCAGAGTCCACGCTTCGCTTCGCAGGTAAGAACCGAGCGGATACGAACCGTCTCCAGTCCCGACTCTTCGATCGCCTGAGCAACATCCTCGTCGATCAGCTGTCCGGCTTCCGCCATCAGCGTACGACGTCCTGACTGATCTGTCTCGTGCGGATCTTCGATATCCTCGGCCGCAACTGTGCCGACGATACGCTCGGCCAGCGGCTCGATGATGTCCTCGCCTTCCTTCAGCGCACCGACTTCAAGCCCGAGGATCGTACCGCAATCCTCTTCCGTGATCGTCACGTCCTGAGCGACGTCGACGAGACGGCGCGTGAGGTAACCAGCGTCAGCCGTCTTGAGGGCGGTATCAGCGAGACCCTTACGTGCACCGTGCGTCGAGATGAAGTACTCGAGCACCGACAATCCTTCGCGGAAGTTCGACTTGATCGGGCTTTCGATGATTTCGCCGATGCCTCCCGTGAGCTTCTTCTGCGGCTTGGCCATCAGTCCGCGCATACCGGCGAGCTGACGGATCTGGTCGCGCGATCCACGTGATCCTGAATCGAACATCATGAACACGGGGTTGAAGCCGTCGTTCGACTTCGCCATCGCGCGCACCATCGCATCAGCGATGTCGGAGTTCGCGTGGGTCCACGTGTCGATCACCTTATTGTAGCGCTCGCCGTTCGTGATGTTACCGGTCTGGTAGGCGCGCTGGAAACGCTCGACGCGCTCCGTCGCTTCCTGCAGCAGCGGCTCCTTCT
>JAYUWU010000110.1:0-36066 GCA_043753365.1 Gemmatimonadaceae bacterium
CGCGGAACTAGTATGGGGAAAGTCCCACCTACCTCAAAAGGATCATGCATGAGTGCACTGAATGCCCCTGGGGTGTGCGAATGTTCCGGTTCAATGACCCTGACGGATTCAAGATGGGGATTTCGACGCCGTTGTAAACACGGACGGGTCACGGGAAGACGCGCTAGGCGAGAATCTGCTTTGCAAAAGATTCAGGGTCGATGTTGGCCCCGCAGACAATGAGTCCGACTCTCTTTCCATCGAGTCGCCCGCGGAGCGGATGCATCAAAGCGGCAAGGGCAGCCGCACCGGCCGGTTCGACTACGAGCTTTGCCGAACGAAACAGCAGGCGCATCGCTTCGCGTATCTGATCATCGCTCACCAGCACGACTTCGTCGACGAACTCTCTGTTCAGCGCAAATGAATACGGCTCGCACCGTGGCGCGCCGAGTGAATCTGCGATTGTGCGCACGGCATCGATCGACTGGGGCGATCCTGCTTCGAAGCTGCGATGCATCGTATCCGCGCCTTCGGGCTCGACGACATACACCGCGGTGCCAGGGCTCATCTGCTTCACGGCGCACGCAACTCCACCGGTGAGACCTCCACCGCCCGCTGCAACGATGAGAGCATCGATTGTTTCGCCTTCGGCGCGCAGCTGATCGATGAACTCCATTCCGACCGACGCGGTGCCAAGCGCTGTTTTAGGACCCTCATACGGGTGCACGAACGTGCGTCCTTCTGCGGCTTCGATTTCCTTCACGCGCGCGAAGGCTTCAGAGACGTTGTCCACTAGTACAACTTCGGTACCCAGCTCCCGGCACGATTGAACGCGAAAAGCATTCGCGCTTTTGGGCATCACTACCTTGGCGGTAGTTCCCAGAATGCGAGCCGCGTAACCGAGTGCGATCGCATGATTTCCTGCGGAGACTCCAGTCACGCCGCGCGAAAGCGCCTCTTTGTCGAGATGCAGCATCACCGAAAGCGCGCCGCGCGGCTTGAAGCTGCCGGTGCGCTGAAACAGCTCTTCCTTGAGCCAGATTCTTGTTTTCGAACCCACCGCATTGGCGACAGCGTCGTCAACTAAAAGTCGAATCGGAGTCGTTACGACCAGGTCGCCAAGACGCTCGCGGTTCGAACGAATTGCTTCAATTGTCGGCGGTTGCATGCGACAAATCTACGTCATTCGATAATCCGATCAGCGCGCTTCAATACCGCGTCTGGAATCGTTACGCCGAGCTCTTGGGCGACCTTGCGATTGACGACGAATTCACGTCGCGTGATTATCTCGAACGGAGTGTCTGCCGGCCTTGCACCCTTGAGAACGCGGTCGATGACTATCGGCATGAGGGGATAGCCATCCGAGAAGCTCGTGCCATACGACATCATGCCGCCGGCCATGGAGGCACCTCCCCAGAACATCGTCGGTATCCCCCGGGCACGTGCCATTTCCGCGATGCGCGTCCGGTTGCCAAATGGAACAGGCACTTCGAGAACCACCAGCACTTCAGCATTTCGCGAGGTCATATCGCGAAACGCACCCTCGAAGTCGGGAACGGGGCCTCGCAGTTTCAACATATACGGATTGATCCGCAGCGCCGCTGCTGCAGCGATGTTTGATCGCTCGATGGGTGCAAAGCCGGTCGAGTCTGCGCCTGGGATATCTGCATCGCTCAGGAAGGCAACGCGCGTGAGGCTCGGAAAAACTTCCCGCAGGATTCTCAACTGTGCAGGAGCGAGTTCGGGATCGTGGTTCGTAACTCCAGTTACGTTTCCGCCGGGCCGCTCCAGCGTTGCCGCATAGCCGAGAGCGACGGGATCTGCGACGAGATTCGCAACGATTGGGATCGACGTGCTGGCACCTCGCGCTGCCCTCGTCGGTGGACCGCCATATGCGGCGATGACGTCGACGCCGAGCCGTACCAATTCGGCGGCGAATCCGGGAAGCCGGTCCATTTGCCCCTCAGCGAAGCGGGCTTCGATGATGAGATTTGAGCCCTCGATGTAACCAAGGCGTGCAAGTCCTTCCCTGAGTTGTTCGACGTCCCGGTCCTGCTGGTTTGGGGCTCGGTTGAAAAGTGCTCCCACCCGATAGACTCTCCCGGCTTCCTGCGCTCGAGCAGTGCTGCTGAGGAGGAGGGCCGACACAGCAAGGGCCGCAACGGTAACCATCTTCATGCTAATGCTTCCGTGATGGAGGAAATGGCCCAAACGGGGATACTGCTCACTTGACTTGAACAACCACAAGAGTCGCCGAACTCGCGCTGGCCAACTGGTATCGAGCACCTGCCGGAACCAGTACCCACGAACCCGGTTTGTTGAGGACATGGTTCCCACCGGATTCCAGCAACACCCCTGCAGCTCCTGGCGTGGGTTGCACAATGATCGTCGGCGAATCGGCCGAGTACCATCGCTTCGCGGCACCGGCAGCGAGTAGGGCACGGCTCTGTCTGAACCAGCGATTCTGAAGCTCGAGTATGCCGGGCATGGCAGACGAAGTTGAATCATTGGGCATCAGGGCGGAGTTCGTGATTGCAATCAGGTTGAAGAGCTGCGACCCGACGTTTGTTACGCGATGCGTTATTGGCTGGCGAGCGTAGGAGGTGTCGACGTTGACATCGCCGGGTTTACGACCGGGGTCGGCGGCCGGATGCGTACCACCCCACTCGCCGTCGAGGAGCTGGAGATCAACCGGTGCGGCCGAGATGGCCACGAAAAGCGCTGGCACGTCATGCACGTGAAACAGAGTCGTGTCGCCAGGCAGGATTTTCACATCCATCACCCGGAGTTGCTGGTGGGTCAGCACGAGCCGGTGTCGCGGCTCTTCGTGCATTGGAACGGGTGCCTGAGCACCGAGACGGGACGCACTCATCAGCAGGAGCAGGACAATGCATCGCGTCATATAGTGATGAATTTCGGTGTGGGGGACATCTTACGGGATCGAGCTAACCTGCAGGTGCGCACCAACAATAGCGAGCGAAGCGAATTTCATCAGCCGCCTTCAGGTTTCACCTTATCGCAGTCATGCGCTCCTTTTTTGCCGCGGAAAAAACCTCGCGAGCTGCATCGAGGTTCAGCAGGAAGATCCCCAGCCCGACCGCCAGATCGGGCCACGGTGAAACCGTGGCCGCAGTGACCAGGCCCGCAACGATTATGGCTATGTTGGCCCATGCGTCGTTTCGCGCTGACAGAAATGCAGCACGGGTGAGGCTGCCGCTGTGACTGCGAAACCGCGCCAGCAGGAGGGCGCAAAAAAGATTTGTGCAAAGAGCACCAAGCCCCGTAACCGAGAGAAGCGAGGCATCCGGCGCAACCGGCAGCGTGAGCTTCTGCCAAACTGCCCAGAGCGTGAATGCCCCTGGGACGAGCAGGATGGCCGCCAGCGCCATGCCGACAAGGGAGCGACGATAGGCGCTCCACCCGAGGGCCAGGAGGATAAGAAGGTTGACAGCGGTGTCTTCAAGAAAATCAATGGAGTCGGCGAACAGGGAAACGGAGCCGATACGCAAAGCGACACCGAACTCAATCCCGAAATAGCCGAGGTTCAGGAGGGCCACCAGCAGCACCGCCCGTCGCAGGCTCAAATCACCTCGTGTGTTGGAAACCGTGTTCGAAGCTGGATCCAGTGCATGGGTTTCAATGAATTTAGGCAATTGGGAATAGGGAAACACCGATACTCAAAGCGACCCGGATTCAACGACTGAGCCATCGGTCGCCGAAACCGTGTAACGAATGAACAGCCGATTCCGTCGGACGTTCATTCTCATTTGGGAGGTCGCGATGTCCAGGTTGATCGTTATCCCCTCTGCACTCCTGCTCTCGGCAGTGGCCGGGGCATGCAGGGATGTGCCGACGGCACCAGAAACCAGTTCGCTTGCTCCTTCAAGTATTGTTTCCGGCGGTACTTTCCTCACGGTGAACACCACGGCCGAGCTTATTGCGGCGCTCGCGGCTGAGACTCCGGCGAAGAAAGTTCTGCTCGCCCCCGGCACTTACCTGCTCACGAGTACACTCATCGTGCCCGATGGCACGACACTGGTTGGCTCCGGCGGCATGGAGATCGATAAGGCCACCCGCCTTCCGATAGGCATGAGTGCGACCTCGCGCAGCACGCTCAGGGGTACCGCCGGACTTGCCGGCGATATGGTAGTCCTCGGCAACCGGTCAGGCCTGAGTCGGCTGAGCGTCGAGGATGTCACCGGTCACACTAGCGGCAGCGTCGTCGTGGTGAAGTCGCGTAGTGCCGCCGACGTGGTGAATGCAGCTATTGAAGACTGCGAAATCATCACTCCGAATGTTGGCGCTGCAGCGCCTGTTGGTCCAACCGGAAGAGGGATCGCCATCTATACGGATAATCGTAACGCGGGTGCTCCACCCTCGGCCGATGTCGGCGCCGCCCTGATCGTCAGCGTCTCGCGCTCCCTCATCCGCGCCCCACTCGGCTCCGGTGTGTTCGCCATCAATTTTGCCGCGCAGGGAAACGTATCGCTCACCCTCACTGAAAACGTCGTCGGTGGCGGTGTGGTGCTGACCGGCGGAACGAGCAGGCCTGACGCTGTGACCGGCGGGGACGTGACGGTGATGTCCCGCAACAACCTGTACCGCGCCGATCCCGGGGTCACACCGCTCAGCGGCTGGCAGCTCTACGGCGGCGCGGGCTCACCGGCGCCCGGTGTCCCGACCGCAGCCACCACGAGTAACACTCTGCGGTTTCACTCGGTGGGCGATCGCATCGAAGGTTTCAGCAGAGCGATTACCGCCGTCGGAGCGTCGCGGCCAACTGCCAACGCTTCACCAATTTCGTTTAACTCGACAAGCCTCGAGCTCCACGGGACGGACTTGAGCAGCGTCGCGGTTGACTTCTTCCTCGCGGGCGCCCGGAGTCTGGTGGCGGGCACATATCCTGACGCTGGAAATGCGATGCGAGTCAAGACACACGGAGTGAGTGGAAGCGGCGCGCGAAGCAATGTGTACGCCGCCGCTTTCGGTCCAGCGGTGACAATTCTTGGTCAGGGCAACACTCTCGGGTTCGCTGGAAATCTCATGGCTTTCAGTCGCACGAACACAGGGATCGCGCCGCCGCCGCCGGCGGAGTTTTTCTCGGCCTTCAACTGAGACTACCCCGGTCCACAGGTTGCGCGGCCTGCCTTCACCCGTCGTTGTATGAACAGGGTGGGCAGGCCGGGCAACAGCTCCACGCACGCCAGACGCGGTGTCCTCATAGTCTTTCATTAGCTCGAAGGAAGCACGGTTCCCGCGCCGCTCGAAGTTGCGGGATGATCATCCAGATATATTTGCGCAATGTTCTTTCGAGCGTTGCTGCTGATGATCCTGAGCGTGAGCATATCGGCATGTGATTCCGCTCAGACAGTCACGTTGGGTGAGATCGTCTACCGCGACCCTCCGGCTCAGCCCATCGATTCTCCTCAGAGCGAGAAGTCCTTGCCTACCAGGGGCTGTGCAGCATCGCTCCGGGTCGCGACTGCTGATGGCTCCGCCTTCGCTACCTGGTGGCAGGTTCGGCCCGATTCCAGCGCTGCGCTTATGGTTTCGCGCGCGATGCACGGCGGTCCCTGGTTGCCACCGGTTGTTGCTGATTCAACCGATGTGAGCAGGCGGGGATGCGGGCGACCCGCGCCGGCTATAGTTGCTGACGGCCGCAGCGGGTACGTACACATCGCCTACTTCGTGGAACAGCCGGGCGGGGCCGGAGTGTTCTTCGCGCATTCGATGGACAGCGCAGCCACCTTTCACTGGCCCGTCCCGATTGTGTTCGGCAACAATCCGTCGAGGGTCAGTATCGATGCCGTCGGCGACAGAGTGGTCGTTGCGTTTGAAGACCCGAACTCGAATCAGCCAATGGTCGGCATATCGCTCTCGGGAACAATGGGCCACATCTTCGAGCAACGCATGACGGCCTCGAGCGGCAACGGCCGCGCACGCCAGCCCGTCGTGAGACTCGCCGGAGATTCCATCAGGTTATGGTGGAGCGAATATTCGGCGAACCCGTCTATCAGCGCGACACGTCCCACCTACCGCAGCGCATTGATTCATACGAGATAGCTTCCGCAGTCGCAGTCCCACTTAATTCCGAGAGAGAGCAATCAAATGAGGAAAGCACCACTGCTGCTGATCACGTTCGGGCTGGCTTTTCTCGCTGCGAGCGAGCACGCTGGCGCACAGATTCGGAAGCCGCAGCTTGGAATCTTTGCAGGTGGCACGCTCCCGAACGGCGACTTCAAGCAGGAAACCGATCCCGGCTGGAACGCCGGGGGACTGCTCAAGGTTCGCGTCACGCGCACTCTCGATCTCCGGGTCGACGGCATGTTCACGCAGCTCGGATCGAAGACAATCGATTTCGGAAATGCCGAAGTCGAGTCGAAGAGCGACGTGGCTTTGGCGTCACTGCTTGCCGAGCTCAACCTCGGGCCGGATTCAGCGCAATACCCCGGGGACAACTCGGTTTCGCCGTACATCAACGGCGGGCCGGCTCTCTATCGCTACAAATTCGAGGGGACTTGCACGGGTGCCTGCGACGGATTTCTTACAGAAGGGGAAGAAACGAAGGTCGGGGTGAACTTCGGCTTCGGCGCGAATGTGCCGCTCGGAAGAATCCCGGCATTTGCGGAGCTGCGTTATCACAGGTTCGGCGCGCTCTTTCCAATCACGCAGGGAGAAGCGACCGCGACGATGATAACCGTGTCGGTCGGGGTGAAACTCAGGTAGGTACGGGGCATGGCGAGATATCTCGGCGCACACACGATCAATAACGGCGGCATTCACATGGCGGTAGCGCGCGCGGGCAATGCGGGCATGACCGCCATGCAGCTGTTCACGGCGATCCCCAAGTACTACGGTGACAAGGTGTCGATCAAGCCGGAGCGAGTCGAGCGATTCAAGTCGGCGCTGGCCGACACGAAGATCAAACCGGCGAACGTGGTGGTGCACGCGGCCTACGTCCTGAGTGTCGCAACTCCGGATGACGACAAATGGGAGCGCGCTGCAGGCGGGTTGAGGAAGGAGCTGGAGCGATCGAGCGCGCTTGGTGTTGGCTGTGTCTGCTTTCATTCCGGATCCGCTGGCGAGAGTGAGCGGTCGGAGTCAGCGAAACGGATCGCGAAGGCAATTACTCAGGCGCTCGAAGCAGTGGATTCAGAGACGCGCCTGCTCGTGGAGAATACTGCGGGAGCCGGGCGGACGATGGGGAAAACGGCTGACGAGATCGCCGAAATTCTGTCGCACGTGCCGAAGTCGCTTCGCGCGCGGACCGGGTATGGTCTCGATACCTGTCACCTCTACTGCTCGGGTTACGATATCACTGACTCGCAGAAGATATTTACTGCGATACTCGATGATTTCGAGGCGAAAACTGGTGAGCCGCCTTCGTTCTTCCATCTCAACGACAGCGCCGATGCGCTGGGATCCAACAAGGACAGGCATGTACTGATAGGTGACGGACTGATTGGAGTGGAGCCGTTCAGGTGGCTGCTCGCCGATCGGCGGTCGAAAGATGTGCCGCTGGTACTTGAAACACCGCAGCAGAACTACGAGATCGCCGATGATGATGCGAGTCCTGATCCTTACGATGTGCGGATGATGAAACTTCTTCTCTCGTAAAATCAGTGGTTTTCCCTCTTGCAATTGGCATTTGCGGCTATACTTTGCCTCGCGTGACGCGCACTGCGTCGGCGTAATCGGCCGCCCGATTCAACCACCAGGAGAAGCGATGGCAACTGCGAAGAAGAAGAGCTCGGCGAAGAAGTCGTCCTCGAAGACAGCTAAGAAGTCGAGCGCGAAGAAAACCTCCGCCAAGAAGAGTTCCGGCAAGAAGAAGTCGGCAACGAAGCGCACGCCCAGCGCGGCGTTCATGAAGCCGATGACGCCGAGTGCACAGCTTGGCGCTGTCGTGGGAACCGCTCCGCTTCCGCGCACCGAAGTCACCAAGAAGCTGTGGGCGTACATCAAGCGGAAGGGACTTCAGGATTCCAAGAACCGTCGCATGATCAATGCAGACGATGCACTTCGTCCCGTATTCAACGGCAGCAAGCAGGTCTCGATGTTCGAGATGACCCGCCTGGTCAACAAGCACCTCAAGTAGACAAGCACATTGGCAGTCGCGTCTAAGAAGGGGCGCGCTCAAGAAGCGCGCCCCTTTGCGCAGCATTCAAAGCTGCGCCGGTTCTGGGAGAATTCAAAAGGGCTGCTGACCGCTCTTCTTTTTTTCGTGTTTCTCCGGACATTCATCATCGAGGCGTACAGGATACCCTCGGGCAGCATGATCCCGTCGCTTCTCATCGGCGACTGGCTCTTCGTCAACAAGCTGATCTACGGGCCGCATATCCCGTTCACGAACAGCAACCTGCCCGGCTACCGGGATCCCGCGCGAAACGACATCGTCGTGTTCAAGTCCCCGCCGCAGATCGACCAGCCATGGGACCCAAATCCCACGCTCGTGAAGCGGCTGGTGGGAATGCCCGGCGATACTCTGTTCATGCGGCGCGCGATGCTCTACGTGAACGGAGTGCCTCAGCCGCAGCCGTTTCCGCCTCCCCCGGCAGATCAGGTCTTCGATTCCGTAGACCCTCTCTTCGACTGGCAGAAGCGGGCAGCACTGCAGTCATCGCGGTTTGGTCCTGCGCCAGCAGATCCGTCGCATGACAACTGGGGTCCCTTTGTTGTGCCTGAACGTCACTATTTCATGATGGGCGACAGCCGGTACAACTCAAAGGACAGCAGATACTGGAGCTTCGTTCCTCGCGAGAACATTCGCGGGCAGCCGATGTTCGTGTATTACGCGTACAACGCTGACGACAGCGACAAGCCATGGCCGTTCATCACCGATATCCGCTGGGGCCGGATCGGGCACTGGATACACTGACTAGATGGCACAGAGTCGGGTGGGCTAATCCTCGACAGCAGCCAGCGGGCGCGTAAACGACGAGTCGAATGTCACTGAGCGGCGGTGATCGGCATCGGTAACAACGAAACGACCGCCGATGTTCAGTACGTTCACCTTGCCGGCTGACTCCATGCGAACGGCGTCTGCGTAAGCCTTAGCGGCCATCGCACAGATCTCACCGTCACTCACCTGCTTCACTTCGCGCGGCCTCACGTGCGGGACCGCGAACATCCTGAGGCGACGTTCTGTCTCGTCGTCGCGGCGGCGCATCAGGGACATGAAAGTCCGCTGAACCTTGCGTGCCCCAGCGGCGCGGATGCAGCCCGGCTCATCGCTGGCCGGGAACGCCACCGGGCTCAGTACCAGGATGGGGGTTGTAGCGAGCACCGCCGCAAGCCAGAGTCGATTGTGCATGGCAATAATGAGGACTGTCGAGGGTTGGCTGGGGTAACTGAACGGAAATATTGGGGACGGACAGCGTTACACAGCGTACATTCCCTGCATGCGCGATTTCATCGCGAGTCAGAACAGCGAGCGGCTGAGACAGCGCCTCGCAAGCGGAATAAGGGTCCGTGAGCCCGCGGCATTCGCCAAGCTCGCCCGGTCACTGATCGACATGGCGCTCGTCACCGGCATCGTCGCTCGACTCTACCGAGCGGTGGTCCTGAGCCGGGCGGACAGCCCCTCCGGCACTTACCTAGCCGTGACGTTCACCATCGGCGCGATATTCCTGCTCCTCATGGTGTCGATCCACCTCAGCCGCTTTCCCCTTCGCGACTGGCTTTGGCGCGCACCCGCATTCGCCGCGGCTGAAGCCGCGGCGGAGATGCTGACCAGCGCGGTCCTGATTGCCCTGAGTCGCGAGCCACTTGGAACCGGCGCAGCGCACTTTCACGACTGGCCGATGATGTTCGTGCGGACAATGGGCTGGCGGATCGTGACGATCTCGTTGTTCGCCCTGCTCCTCGCCGCCGTCGTGAAATGGGTGCGGTTTATGCTGCTCAGAAAAGAGCACGTCGCCTGGAGTGACGGGACCGTTCGCGCAGGGATTCCCGGAGAGGATTTCGTGGAGCGGCGCCGTCGATAACGTCAGGGCTCCAACGCTGGTTATCTTTGAAGAGGCTCGCCACGGAGACGGGCCGCTAAAAAACGGGAGCACTATGTACGATCCAAGAATGGTTGCGCCGATGCGCGAGGAGCTCACGCGGCTGGGCGTTGAAGAATTGCTGACACCCGAACAGGTCGACGCGAAGCTCAGGGACACGAAGGGCACGACGCTCGTCGTCGTAAACTCGATCTGCGGATGCGCCGCGCGAAACGCGCGTCCGGCAGTCGCAGAGGCACTCCAGAACCCGGTAACCCCCGACACGCTCACGACGGTCTTTGCAGGAATGGAAGTGCCGGCAGTGCAGCGTGCTCGGAGCTATTTCACGGGATACCCGCCGTCATCGCCTCAGATCGGGCTGCTGAAAGACGGCAAGCTGGTGTTCATGCTCGAGCGACACCAGATCGAGGGGCGCACCTCGCATGAGATCGCTGACGATCTCGTCGGCGCCTTCGACAAGTACTGCGCGACCTCAGCTACTGCTCAGGCCTAGAACCAAACTCAAACCTGGGCACCCAGACTCAAAACTGGGCGGCTAACTAAAACCTGAGCAGCTAACTCAAAACTCAAAACTAAAACTGGAGACTCGCAACTTCACCACGCCCTCAAGTTGCCAGGTCTCCAGTTTGAGTTTTGAGTCCTGCGTTCAACGCTGAGTTCCAGTCTCCATCGACAGCAGTGTTCGTCAACGGGAATACGACAGCCACCTGCCCATCTCCCTCAGCGTCGGTCGCTTGCCGTACATCAGCAGCCCTACTCTGTAGATACGGGCTGCCAGCCAGGTCGCACCCCAGCACGCAAGCAGCAATCCGACCAGCGATCCAGCCAGCTCATACCACGGCACGCTGCCGAGAGCGAGTCGCAACGGCATGATTATCGGGGCCGAGAACGGAAGCAGCGACATCACGGTCGCAAGCTTCGACGTTGGGTTCATCAGGATCGGATTGATGAAAATCGCCGTCGCCACGAGCAGAATCAGCATCGGCTGAACTGCCTGCTGCGCCTCCTGCTCGCTGTTCACTGACGCACCAACCGCCGCGTACAACGATGAATAGAAGATGAAGCCGAGCACGAAGAACAACAGCAGCAGGAGCGCTAGCCCCAACGAAATTTCGGGGAGTGCAAAAGGCATCGTGCTGATACCGAACTTCTGAAGCAACGGCTCGCGCAGCTTGAACATGATCACTGTGGTGATCACCCACAGGATCTGCTGAGTGAGACCAACGGCGCCGACTCCGAGAATTTTTCCTGCGAGCAGGGTCTCCGGCGAAACGCTCGACACGACAACCTCGGCAACGCGCGTCGTCTTCTCTTCGAGCACCCCGCGCAGGACATTCTGGCCGTAGAGAACGATCGACATGTACAGAAGGAATGCGATCGCGCCAGCGAAGATTATACTCACGGTGCCGGACCCGCCGCGCCCCTTGTCGGTGATGCGCTCGGTCGCCAGCCGCAACGGGATGAACGTGAGATCGCGAGCCCTGCTCGAGTCGATGCCAGCCTGCTGGAGGCGCTGGCTCAGCAGCGCATCCCTGACGACGCTGCGCATCCTCTCCATGTCTCCGAGAGATGTCGCGTTCCGTCCGGCATACTTGATCTGCTCGCCGCCCAGTGTGCGCACGTCGACGACGAGATAGCCGCTCACCTGTTTGGCCATCACCTGCTTCGTCGCCGTGCTCTCGGCCTGCGATAGCTCGCTGGGTGTAACGACGATTACTTCGGGCGATGTCGCACCGGGCGGACGGGTGCGCATGATTCCCTCGGCAATCCGGTTGCCGAACCCGGTCGTCGTCGCGTCGAGAATGCGGGTGTTCGTGAACTCGGCCGTCGCCTTGCCGCGCTTCGCCAGGACCGCAGGAATGATGAACATCGCGCCGAAGAAAATCGGGCCGAAGACCGTCGCGAATATGAACCACTTCGTGCGGACGCGCTCGAGGTACTCGCGCTTGATGATCGCCCAGAGCTTAGCCATGTCCCGTCATCCCCATTTCGATGCCTGTTGCGCCCACTGTCTCGAGGAATATCTGGTGCAGCGACGGGTGGACGATCTCGAACCTGTTGATCGATGCGCCGGTCGCGACGATGCGCTGGAGCAGGACCTGCGGGTCACCTCCATTCACGAGCTCGATCTCGAAATACCTGTTGGAGTCGTCGACGCGGTGGACGAGTGACTTGTCGGAGAGCACAGCAGCGACTGCCGTCGACGGTGCGCCGTTGATGCCGAGCGCGATGTTGCGTGCGCCGTGTCCGGTCCTGATGTCGGCGATGGGCCCGTCGAGCACCTTCTCACCGCGGGCGATGATACATACCGAATCGCACATACGCTCGGCGTTGTCCATCAGGTGTGTGCTGAAGATTATCGTCTTTCCGCGCTGCCTGAGCTCGAGCATCGTGTCCTTCAACGCCTGCGCGTTGATCGGGTCGAGACCACTGAACGGCTCGTCGAGAATGACGAGGTCCGGATCGTGAAGCAGCGTGCCGATGAACTGAACTTTCTGCTGCATGCCTCGCGAAAGCTCGTCGATCTTCGATAGGCCCCAGTCCTTTTCAGGGGTCTTCAGATCGAGTCGCTCGAGCCACTCGTCGATGCGGCGGTCTGCCAGATCACGCTTCATTCCCTTGAGCTCGGCCAGGAATCGAAGCACGCGACGGACCTGCATCTTCCGATACAGGCCCCGCTCCTCGGGGAGGTAGCCGATATGATCGGACAGCGTACGGTCGTTCGCCGGCCTGCCCAGGATCCTGATTGAACCGGAATCCGGCGCGATGATGTTGAGGATCATCCTGATCGTCGTCGTCTTGCCTGCGCCGTTGGGGCCGAGCAGGCCGTAAACGGCGCCTCGCGGGACGCGCAGCGATAGATCCCGGATCGCTACGTGTTCGGCGTAACGTTTTGAAGCGTTGTCGATTTCTATGGTATAGTCGGCCATGTAGTCGCGAAGCTGATGTAGCGGTACAATATAGATGTGATGCAGCCGCCAAGCGGGACCGTGGAACGAGCCGACCCGCAGGTGTCACGACATCTCAAGCGTGGCGGTATAAGGTTCGACAGGAACGAGCTCGCCGGTGCATTCGGCGATATCGGGACAGACCTTCCGCTCGTCGCGGGGATGATAATCGCCGCGGGACTTCACAGCACGAGCGTCCTCGTGATGTTCGGGCTGATGCAGTTTCTCACCGCTTTCACGTATCGGTTGCCGATGCCTGTGCAACCTCTAAAGGCGGTAGCTGTCATCGTGATCACGCAGAAGGTCGCGCCCGAACTCCTTTACGGCGGCGGTCTCGCGATCGGGCTGACGATGCTGGCGCTGACGGTGTCGGGTGCGATCGGATGGCTCGCGCGCACCGTTCCGAAGCCGGTGATCCGCGGTCTTCAGCTCGGACTCGGCATTCAGCTCGCGCTTCTCGCGATGCGCGACTACATGTCGTCCGATGGCGCGCAGGGATTCGTGCTCGCTGCGATTGCATTTGCAATCGTGATCGCGCTTTACGGCAACCGGCGGGTTCCCGCGGCTTTGCCGGTCATCGGCCTTGGGGTCGTATACGCTCTCACTTTCAAGCTGACTGGCACCGATTTCAGCAATGCCTTTGGTATCTCCCTGCCGGAAGTGCGGGTCGTAACGTGGGATGCGATGGTTTCAGGATTCATCCTGCTTGCACTTCCGCAGATTCCCTTGTCCCTGGGTAACTCGATTCTCGCCACGAGGCAGATCGCCGAGGACCTGTTTCCGGAGCGGGGGATCGGCGTCCGGAAGCTGAGCCTCACGTATTCACTGATGAATCTCGTGAATCCGTTTTTCGGCGGCGTCCCGACCTGCCACGGTTCAGGCGGGCTTGTCGGGCATTACACGTTTGGCGCACGGACCGGCGGCTCGATCATCATCTACGGCTCGCTTTTTGTCGCACTCGGCTTGTTTTTCGGGAACGGCTTCACGCAGATCGTGCAGATATTCCCGTTACCCGTGCTTGGTGTACTGCTGCTTTTCGAGGGCGCGGGTTTGATTCTGATGACGCGCGACCAAACGACAGATCGGCGATCGTTTTTTATCGTCACCATTACCGGGCTCATCGCCGCCGGCCTGCCGTATGGGTACGCTACCGCACTCGTTGTAGGGACGCTGTTATCCTTTTTTCAACGCCTTCCCAGCGTGAAGCATGATGACTCGCGAGGATAGTCGCGCTGTCCAGCAGATGGCCGATCCAGACGTTACCTGATCTCGATTTGTCGCGATGAAACCGCAGGCGATTTCTCACTCGGCCTGACCTCGACCCTGAGCACGTACTTGCCGCGCGGAATCAGGGACAGGTCGAGCACGACAGATCGTGCGGAAATTCCACCGGCTCGTGGTGATTCCCGCCATGCGATGTTGAGCGGGCTCGTTCGCGGCGCGAGTCCAATCGACTCACCGATTCTCCTCAGCGCGCTCTGGCCGAATGGCGTCAGCGTAAGGGAGACGGGAAGGGCACTGTCTGCGGCAGCGAGACCGTAGATCTCCCAGTAGATCCCCGTCTTGCCTCGCTTCACATCATGACCTGGCAGCGCGAGCGGGAGCGCGCTCGGCAGGTCGGCTATTTCATCGGCGCCGGGTTCGAAGAGCAGGATGTCCGATATGTCGATGTCACCGGCGGGTTTTTTTGGTAACCGCACTCCGGCGCGATACCATGCCGCATGCCGTTTGTTCTGACTCAGTACCTCGAGTCCCAGGAGATGCGGCCGGCTGTCCATCAGCGTCGTGAGGGTGCCTCGTCTCACGCTGTCGCTGACGATTGCGATGTCGCTATCGGAGGTGCCGACTACCAGTGCTGAACTTACGGCTGCAGTATCGAACGGCCTGCGGGTCGTCGCGTCGAAAGCGACAACGACCTGCGCGGAATCGCCGCGCCTGAACACCGCGACCTGTGGGGCGAGGTAAGCAACACGGTTCGCACTGACCGGTGCATAGCGCTCAGGCGATTGAGCTTCGTCGAGATCGAAATCGACTGCGTGCAGTGAATCGACTGGGAGCGATGCGGGAATGAAATGATAGTTGGGAGTTGCTTCATGCCCCGAAACCGGGCCGGTCTCCGGCTCCATCATCGTGCCAGGTCCCCGGGTCCAGTAGCGAGCCCATCCGTAGCGCACGATCGTCTCCCGAAGGTCATTAGCCCAGGAGATGTTGTAGACGATTCGCGCCGGCTCGAGGATTTTCGCCATGGTGTGACGGGCGAAATGTTCTACCCGCCTCTCATTACCGGGAACCGAGAGAAACGGATCGGCAATCCACCACAGCTGCGCTGCTGTGTTTTCATCGCGGCCGCAGCCCAGCTTTCCGTATCGCTTTCGTTGAGCGGGATCGAGAAGCGGAGTCATGTCCGTCCAGCGGCATCGTTCGCCGACTGGCATTTGTCTGAGGGCGCGGGCAAAAGCGCTATCGGCTTCTTGACCTGCCCGTGCCTCGTGCAGCGTCAATCCTCTCAGGGCGTTGCACCACCAGCCGGCAGCGCGGCATTCGCTGGCGACCTTCACCGCAGTGGAATCGTCGCGGATCTCAACGAGATATCGAATGCGCTGACCGGTGATCCAGCCATCGCGGGGTGACCGTCGTGACAGCGAGTCGAGCGTGGCGAGCAGCGCCAGCTTCGCGCGTCGGACGTTAGCTGGTTCCGGCGCTACGATAGTGTCTTCGCTGGAGTTCCAGTGACACATGCGCCCGATCCGGGCGTCGCATTCGCGTCGCGTTCCGGTGTGTCTTTCGGGAAGGTTCAGCTTCCTGATTCGCTCGAACCGTATCTGCGCGCGTTCGGCCCGCCGGCGCACTGCAGCGGAGTCGCTGTTGCGTTGAGCGACTGCCTCCGCTGGGAGGAGCAATAACAGGATCACGAGGACGACTTTCATTCCGGGCCTCCCACTTAACTACGATATGTGGGGGCTGAAGGAGAAGGAAGTTCAAACCGGAAAATCAAAAAAGGGGGGAGTGGGGAGAGTCGCCACGAGTTACGTGAGTTACCTTGCCCAACCGAGCACGGCTGCGCGATTTGGCGTTCGTTTCTTGGGGGTTACTTCAGGAAGCGTGCGCGCAGTTCCCGTTGTTAACCAAACATGGGAAACCGTTGTTAACCAAACATGGGAAATGAGAGGACCGGGCATGTCCGGCATCAGTTGAGGAAGATCACTCACGTAGCTCGCGACCACTCACCCAACTCCTTTCCTGCTTTTGCAGTTCCGCCTTAAGGCTGTTCGCGACGCCTGAGCTCGAGCGCGGCCTCGAGGGCATTCCAGGCGAGAAGCGCACATTTGACGCGCGCGGGAAACTTCGCGACGCCGCTCAGCGCCCGCAGCGAACCCAGGGATGCATCCGTCGCCGCAGCTTCGTCGCCCATCACCATTTCCCGAAAGCGCGCGCGAAGAACTTCGACGTCCTCTATGTTTTTTCCGGTCAACAGCTGAGTCATCATCGACGCTGACGCCTGAGAAATCGAGCAGCCGCGTCCGGTGAAACCGAGCTCGTCAATCGATCCGTCATTGAATCGAACCTGCAGCGTAATCTCGTCGCCGCACAGCGGATTTTTCATTGGAACCGACGCGTCAGCATTCTCGATAGCGCCCTTGTTGCGGGGCTTCCGGTAATGATCGAGGATCATCTCCTGATAAAGCGCGCTTATCTGCGCGGATCGATCAGACTGTGGCATGCCCGAAGATCTCCTTTGCCTTCATGACGCCGTCGACGAGAGCATCGATGTCTGATCGGTCGTTGTACACGTAAAAAGACGCGCGCGCGGTTGCGCTCACGTCGAGACGCCGCATCAGCGGTTGAGTGCAGTGATTGCCAGCCCTGATGCAAACGCCGTCGCCATCGAGAATTGTCGCGAGGTCGTGAGGATGAACGTCGCCAAGAGTGAAGCTCATGACACCGCTTCGCTCCGACGATGGTGGACCGTAAATCTTCACGCCATCGATGGCCGCCAACCTCCCGGATGCTTCCGACATGAGTGCTCTTTCGTGTCGAAGCACCTCATCCATCCCGATACCCTCGAGGTAATCGACTGCTGCGGCGAGACCAACCGCGTCGGCGGCATTCGGAGTTCCTGCCTCGAACTTGTGCGGAAGCGCGTTCCACGTAGTGCGATCGTCGTGAACGAATTCGACCATGTCCCCGCCGGTCTGGAACGGGGGCATCGTCTCGAGGAGCTCGCGACGCCCGATCAGGCAGCCGATTCCCATCGGGCCGCACATCTTGTGTCCGCTGAAGGCATAGAAGTCGGGTCCAAGCCCGTCGAAATCAACTTTCAGGTGCGGGACTGCCTGCGCGCCATCGCAAACTACGATCGCGCTGGAACTGCCACGCACGATTTTCACGATCTCCGCCACAGGATTGATCGTGCCGAGTGCGTTGGAGACTTGGTTGATGGCCACGACCCGTGTTTTTGTCGTGACGATCCTTGCGAGGGAATCGAGGTCGAGCCGGCCGTCGCTCGTGAGCTCGCAGATTCTCAGCGTGGCGCCGGTTTCGATCGCCAGCTGCTGCCATGGGACAAAATTCGCGTGGTGCTCGAGCGCCGTGACAACGATCTCGTCGCCCCGGCGAACGCTCGTACGCCCCCATGAGTAGGCGACGAGGTTCAGGGCTTCTGTCGTCCCCCTCGTAAAAATCAGGCAATCGGGGTCGGCGACGCCGACGAAGGCTGCAACAGTGCGGCGCGCAGCGTCGTACCGGTCGGTCGCCGCCACCGAAAGAGCGTATGCTCCGCGATGCGGGTTCGCGTTGCTGCTCTCGTAAAAGTCGCGAATGGCGTCGAGAACGACGGCCGGCTTCTGGGATGTCGCAGCAGAATCGAGGTAGTGTAGCCCGGGATTTCGGGCGAGCAGCGGAAAATCGGCTCGGCGGCTCATTTTTTCGGTCCCACATGCACGCCCGACCCGTCCACGATCACGTCGAACATCGGGAGCGGGGAAAGCGCCGGTCCCTGCCGCACGTCCCCCGTGGCACAATCGAATCGCGCACCGTGCCAGGCGCATTGAATGGTCCCATCGGGCAATACGTCCCCTAGCGACATCTCGAACTCCTGATGGGTACAGGTGTCGGCAACGGCTGAGATCCGGCCCTGGGACCGGATCAGGCACAACCGCTGACCATCCGACCTCACTACGGCAAGCACCCCCTGGACGGGAATGTCATCTACCGACGCGAGTTTTTCGAAGCCTTCGTGAGTCAAGGTTTGACTATCCCGACAAGTTTACTTAGGATTCAATCTATGTCACGAAGTGCTGTAACGCCAAGGAGTTAGGGGATGAGTACCGCAATTGAGTCACTCGTAAATCGGGAGTACGCCTACGGGTTCGTGACAGATGTCGAAGCTGACACAATTCCGCGCGGCCTGAGTGAAGATGTCGTCCGGCTGATCTCTGCCAAGAAGAACGAGCCGGAGTTCATGCTCGAGTGGAGACTGAGGGCTTACCGCCGCTGGCTGACGATGAGGGAGCCGCACTGGGGTAACCTCAGGTACGAGCCGATCGACTACCAGAACATTATCTACTACTCGGCTCCAAAGAGCGTCACTCCTCTGCAGAGCCTCGATGAAGTCGACCCCGAGCTGCTCCGCGCATATGACAAGCTCGGCATTTCCCTGACCGAGCAGAAATTCCTCGCAGGCGTCGCCGTTGACGCGATTTTCGACAGCGTTTCAGTAGGTACCACGATGAAGGAAGAGCTCTCGAAGTACGGGGTGATTTTCTGCTCGTTCGGCGAGGCTGTCCAGAATCATCCCGAGCTGATCGAGAAGTATCTCGGCACCGTCGTCCCGCACAGCGACAACTTCTTTGCTGCGTTGAATGCCGCTGTCTTCAGCGACGGTTCCTTCTGCTATGTGCCTAAAGGCGTGAAGTGTCCGATGGAGCTCTCGACGTACTTCCGGATCAACAGCGCAGATACCGGCCAGTTCGAGCGGACGCTGATCATCGCAGAAGAGGGTGCCTCGGTGAGCTATCTCGAGGGCTGCACGGCGCCGAAGCGCGACACGAACCAGCTGCACGCAGCGGTCGTCGAGCTGATTGCGCTGGATAATGCCTCGATCAAGTACTCGACAGTGCAGAACTGGTACGCGGGCGACACTGAAGGTAAGGGCGGCATCTACAACTTCGTGACGAAGCGCGGTAAGTGCGCCGGCGTCAACTCGAAGATTTCGTGGACGCAGGTCGAGACCGGGTCAGCGATTACATGGAAGTACCCGAGCGTGATCCTGCAGGGTGACAACTCAACCGGTGAGTTTTACTCGGTCGCCGTCGTCAACAATTACCAGCAGGCCGACACCGGCACGAAGATGATTCACATCGGGAAGAACACGAAGTCGAACATCGTCTCGAAGGGAATCTCGGCAGGAAAAGGGCAGAATTCGTATCGCGGTCAGGTGAAGATTCTGCCGCGCGCCGAGGGCGCCCGGAACTACACGCAGTGCGACTCGATGCTGATCGGTAACGAGTGCGGAGCGCACACGTTCCCGTACATCGAGGTGCAGAACAATACGGCGACACTCGAGCACGAGGCGTCGACGTCCAAGATCGGCGAGGACCAGATTTTTTACTGCAAGCAGCGCGGGCTTTCTGCTGAGCAGGCTGTGTCGATGATCGTGTCGGGATTCTGTCGGGAGGTGTTTCAGGAACTGCCGATGGAGTTTGCGGTTGAAGCTCAGCAGTTACTGGGGATCACACTCGAGGGCTCGGTCGGGTAGGAAGTGCACAGAGTGGGCACGCTTTTAGTCGCGAGCTATTCGCGGTAGCTATTCGGTATTCGCTATTAGCATTTCCTTACGTCGGTGGCCAACAGCGAACAGCGAACAGCTACCGCTAAAAGCCCGCGACTAGAGACGCGCAGTTCGTCGTTCAATCCATACAATTTCGCAGAAAACAATACCTTGCTAGAAATAAAAAACCTCCGCGCGAGCATCGGCGAGAAAGAAATATTGAAAGGAATAGATCTCACTGTTAATGCAGGTGAGATCCATGCCGTAATGGGTCCGAACGGGTCGGGTAAGAGCACGCTCGCGCAGGTTCTGGCAGGCCACCCTGGATATGACGTAACCGCTGGCGAGGTCCTCTACGACGGCAAGAACCTGCTGGAGATGGACCCCGAGGTGCGAGCGCAGGAAGGGATTTTCCTGGCGTTCCAGTATCCGATCGAGATCCCCGGCGTCACCAATGCCTACTTCCTGCGTTCCGCGTTCAACGAGATCAGGAAGTCAAAGGGGATGACCGAGCTCGATCCGCTCGAGTTTCTCGACCTTATGGAAGAGAAGACGAAAATCGTCGATATGGATCCGGCAATGATGAACCGGTCGGTGAACACCGGCTTTTCGGGCGGCGAGAAGAAGCGCAACGAGATCCTGCAGATGGCAGTGCTCGAGCCGCGTCTTGCTATTCTCGACGAAACCGACTCGGGCCTCGACATCGATGCGCTCAAGGTCGTATCGAACGGAGTCAACGCTCTTCGGAGTCCTGACAAAGCGATGATAGTCGTGACGCACTACCAGCGGCTGCTCAACTACATCGTGCCCGACTTTGTTCACGTTCTGGCGAACGGGCGCATCGTGAAGTCAGGCGGAAAGGAGCTTGCACTGGAGCTCGAGGCAAAGGGCTACGACTGGATTCCCGGGGCAGCTGCGTGAACGACGTAGTCGATACAGTGGTGCAGCTGGCTGAAGGCCTCGCTGCATCACTCGGCACCGACGGAGACCCGGAGTCGCCGATCGAAGCCTACCGGTTCGATTTCGAGACGACCGCCGCGACGTCGAACGAGCCCGCATGGCTTCGCGAGGCGCGCCGATCTGCCTTCGCGGAGTTCGAGCGCGATGGCTTCCCGACGATGAAGGACGAAGACTGGCACTTCACGAACGTCGCGCCTATCTCCGAAAAAATCTTCAGGACCGGCGCGAAGAGCAGCCCTGTTTCCGCGGAAATTGTCGAGCGCTTCGGTCACGGCGAGGCCTGGCACACTGTGGTATTCGTCAACGGCCGCGCAGCGCAGTCACACGGCCCGGCGCTGCCAGATGGCGTGTCGATAGCGACGCTCGCCTCGGAGATCGCCGGCGACAGCGGGCTGCTCGAGCGACACCTTTCGAAGCTCTCGACTCCAGAGAGCGGTGCCTTCACCGCATTGAACGCCGCGATGGCAGTCGATGGAGCGGTAATCCGGATCGGCGCGGATGTGGTCGTCGAGAAACCGATTCATCTCCTTTTCATCGCGGACGCTGCATCTGAGAATAAAGCGGTTCAGACACGGAGCCTGGTATTTGCCGAGCGTCATTCGCAGGCGACTGTGATCGAGAGCTACGTGTCAGTGGGCGGGGACAGCTATTTCACGAATGCGGTGACTGAGGTGTTCGTCGCTGATGGAGCGAGGCTCGGACACTATAAGCTCCAGACCGAGAGCCGTAACGCGTTCCACGTTGGCACGGTACAGGTGAAGCAGGGTCGTGACAGCCGCTATGAGTCGTTCTCGTTCGCGACGGGCGCGCGACTTTCACGCACGAACGTGTATTCAACACTCGCGGGTGAAGCGGCCGAAGTCGTGATGAACGGATTGTACATGGTCGATGGCTCACAGCACGTCGATCACCAGACTCGCATCGAGCATGTTGCGCCGAACTGCCCGAGTCATGAGCTCTACAAGGGCATTCTCGACGGACGGTCGCACGGGGTGTTCAACGGGAAGGTCTACGTCCATCCCGAAGCGCAGAAGACGGATGGCAAGCAGAGCAACAACAACCTGCTGTTGTCGGAGTCGGCGCGGGTGGATACGAAGCCGCAGCTCGAGATTTTCGCCGACGATGTGAAGTGCACCCACGGTGCGACCGTTGGCCGTATCGACGAGACCGCACTGTTCTACATGCGGAGCCGCGGTGTCGGGCCTCTGGAGGCAAAACGGCTCCTGACTTATGCCTTCGCGGCCGACGTTCTCGAGAAGATAGAGCTCGAGCCGCTGAAGCTTTCGCTCGAGCGGCAGGTGCTCGAGCGATTTACTTCAACGTGACTTAGCGCCCGACGAAGTACCAGGCAGCGACGGCGATCAGCAGCACGAACATTACGACCATCGGCGTCGCGCTCTTTTTCTGGCCCGCGGGTGATGCCTGAGTTCCACCAAGGATTGGATTCGTGATCGTTGGGCGGCGCGTCATTGCGTCAGGATCGTGACCGTCTGCGCTCACGGTGTCGACGACGGAGACGCCAAGCGGCAGGCGCCCGCGCCGAAAAGTGAATTCCAGCGACCCGACACTTATGCGATCTCCATCCTCAAGAGGCTTGGGCTCGGCAACCGGCTCGCCGTTCAGCAGCGTCCCGGTGGCTCCCGCGGTATGGAGTGTGAACTCTCCAGCTTCGGGTCTAACCTCTGCATGCGACCGCGAAACTGCGGGCTCACGCACGACGATGTCGTTGCCGGCGTCCCGGCCGATCGTGAAATTTCGATTCGAAAGGGGATACGCGCGTCGCTCGAATTCGTATACGAGGTACGATGGCCCTTTTTCCTGTTCTTCTGTCGTCCTATCCATCCAGTGCGATTGTTGCGAGATTGGCGGCGAGAGCAATATGCATTAATTGAACCCTGAATCAGAGGAATTCAATGGCTACGAAACTGGACAAGGTACTAAAGCGGGAGATCGAGCTCGACGGTCAGTCGTACATCGCGGCGATTTCTCCCGAGGGAATCAAGGTCACGAAGAAGGGTTTCCGGAAGGGGAACGAGATTTCCTGGCGGGCGATCGTCAGCGGCGACGCCGGGTTGAACGAAGACCTGAGCGCATCCGTCGACACCACCAGCCCGGGCTGATAACTGTTTTTTCTCCGCATTACGGATGACTTCAGCAGTCATCCGTAAGCGGATCAGTGCCCTGTATGGTCCTCTCCGCCGGCAGCGGCCGCGACCGCGGCCGGAGCATCGGAAAGGTGTTCCTGAATAACGACCCACCTGCCTCCGCGTTTCACGAAGATCGCCGTCCACGCTCCGGCAATTACGTGGGCCGTATTCTGCGGAGTCATGTGCGGTATCCGATACGCCCCGGTGACTGCCGCCGCGTCGGGGGATAGAACGTCGACGACCATCGACGTCCATTCCCATTTCGGATCGCGCATGTTGCTCCCGACATATTCCCAGAACGTCTGGATCTGCTGGCGAAGCTCAGTCCGCGTCGTGGAGACGTGCCCGCTGCTAGTCGAGTAGACCGCCCCCGAATCAGGGTAGAGACGCATCAGCCGATCGACGACGTTCGGCCCCTTCAGGTCGTACGTATCGACAACCAGCTGCCGGACGGAGTCCGATATTGCCGCCCGCAGCTCCGGAGTGAGCTTCGTGGATCCACCATCGCTGCAGGCAGTCAGGATCATCGCGCCTGCGGTGAGAACGGCGAGCCTATGAACTTTACCAAATGTCATTGTGTCTCCGATGTGAGACAAAGTTGTCATCCGGGGTGGACAAAAACAGGCCAAGGCCGCGAAATCCCGGGGCTAATGCAATGGCTCGGCCGTTGCACGCCCGAATGCCAACTGGCGGGCCGGGTGCCAAAGCGGCGCGGCTGTCGCCAGATCGAGGGACCGGAGGAAGCGTGCGCGCGAGTTTGAGAGTTGGGGGGGCAGTGCTGGCGCTGGTTCTTGCTGCGTGCAGCGGCACGAATGAACCGGCAGACGAAACGTTTCTGCAGGATCTGGAGCTCGCATCCGCTGCGACTCCGATTTCGCTTCAGAATTCCGGCAACGCGGCACAGGTCGTATCAGCGATCGAGCGAACCTCGCCGCCAGCCACAAAGCGCGCCGCGCCTTCCCGGAGAGTTGCGAAATACAAACCGGCTCCGCGAGCTGCGCAGGCTCCTGTCGAGACAGTCGAAGACGCGGAGATGGGCGAAGAGCTCGCGCCGGAACCGATTCTGGTCTCGGAGGCACCCGCGGAGGTGGCATCGCTGCCGAGTCAGCGGCCGCAGCCGGTTTACTCGCCAGGAGTGGGCGTAGATGGGGACGGTGCAGGGAACGGGCGAAGTGACGTGATCGGGTCAGTCATCGGGGTTGTCATCCGCGGTGGGCATGCGGGGATCGACAACTGCGACCCGCGCGCTGACCGCCGCCGTCGCCGCGGGGGCATGGCAATCAATAACCGAATTCCCGTGATCGGCACATTCCCGGCTGGGCGAATCCAGGGGACTTTCCCGGGAAGCGGAAGGATGACCGCGTCGCTTCCCAGAGCGGGTCGCAGCCGCTTCTAGGATTCCCGGTTGAGAGAAGGAAATGGCGCAGGGGGTAGTTGCCCGCTGCGCCATTTTTTTGGTGGTGACGAGGCTCCGACGGTTTGAAAGGGAACGCCCCCTGCAATAGAATCGGATCGTGAGGATGATCAGACTTTTTGCCGTCATCGCATCGCTCGCTTGCAGCAGATCGAGTGAAACAGCGGATACCACTGCGGCAGTACCGTCCGACAGTGTCGTTGTCGCAATGCCTGATACAGCGCTTCCGGGCGCGAAGACATGCGGAGTTACAGGTGTGCCGCGCCTTGATGAGGAGGGAATCGGCGAGCTCAAGCAGGGCCGTCCGGTCAGCGACGTTGCCGCACTTTGTGAAGTGATCAGCGACGGACAGCAGCAGGGCCAGGAAGGAATGATGGAGCGTGTTGTGGTCGTGCAGATAGCTGGGGAGACTGTGCGATCTGTCGTACAGAACGACAGGATCGACCGCATTCAGATCAACACGCCCCTCTTTCGCACCGTGGACTCTCTTGGTGTCGACACGCCCTTGAGCCGCATCGCGTCAATGCGCGGCGCCCAGTTCGCGCCGGGCGAAGATGGTGTCTACGGATTCTCGCCGGAGCACTGCGGGTTGAGCTTCAGGTTCTCGGTACCATGGCGGCCGCCAGCCGGTGGTCAGTGGACGGCAAGGGCAATCACGAAAGAGCACGGAACGGCCGCAGTGAACCGCGTCATAGTGATTCCTTGCACGCGCTGAGGTAATTACTTCGCCTTTCCCAAGTCAGTCTTCCGCTGTTGCGGGCCGTATCTTCGTAACCACCCAGCGGTCGCTCTCCAGTCGGCTGCCGAGTCGTCTGCCTGCCTCGAGAAAACGCAAAAGGTGATCCGCGCCATTGGCAGTGAGCGTCCGGCTTTGAATCAGCCATCCTTCTCCGGGAAAACTCGCGGCATTCCGGTCGAGGTAGACTTGTCGCCGATTCTCGGGAAGGCTTCCGATAATCTCGAATCCCTTCGGCAGCCAGGAGCGCGACACGAGGCGGCTCCCGCTCGCCGTTCGCCACGCTTCGAGCATCAACCGCCCGTCGCTTGCCAGGACGAATGCATCATCAGGCGTCGCGCCCGCGGAAGTGAGCATGGTCTGAAGCTCAGGGTCTATCTGCGGCAGCTGGTCGGTGAACCTCGAGGGTGCGAGCTGTGGCTCGGACACCGCTGACGCGAAGTCACGGTGTCCGGCAGTGAGCGAGACAGGCATCGCGAGCATTGGAAGCATCGCGGCAGCCACCGCCAGCCGTGCGCGCGGGGAATCGCCAAAAGGCCGTAGCCGCAGGCACGCAACGAGGCCAAACAGAAGCAGCGGGATGAGCGCGATCAGGTTCACCGGATGGCTCCTGCCGGTGAAATAACTCGACAGCGCCCAGGTTCCTCCCGCGACGGCAGCCCACACAACGAGGCGCGAATCGGTCAGGGTGTCGCGAGCGTGAAGAGCGATGATCGAGACCACGATGAGAAATGCGAGAACCAAAAACCACACGGTTCCGCTCGGGTCGATCGGCAGTGCGCCGAAGCCACCGCTGCTGTAAAGCAGCACATACTCGAAATGCCCGAAGATGTCAGGCCCTGGAAGGCCCGCTATCCGATACCCGGCGAGGACGACAGACCCGACGATCAAAGTGGCCGTGAGCGGGTAGGCTGCAGCTTTCAGCACGCGTGATATCGTATGTGTTGCGGATGCGCCTTCGCGGGCAGAAACCTGGAGCGTATGGATCAGGAGCGCGGGGAACCACATTGCAGTGACATAGATCGCCGTCTCGGCCGACCAGAGCAGCGCGAAGCCCCAGATGATTGTTCCCACGAGCGCGAATCGGGGTGCGACCCGCTTATCCTCCCTGCGTGTATGCCAGCGCACAAGGAAAGCGAGCATCACGAAGCACCAGATGAACCTGAACGGCCCGGCTGCCGGCGTCATCTGCGCGGGCAGGATGAGTGCTTCCGTGCGCGGACGAAAGAAGAGTGTCGTAAACGTGACAAAAAACGCGGCGACACCGCCATACCATCCCGCAGCCAGCCGCCTGATCGACGCATACATGAGGCAGGCGACAACGGCATAGACGAATGCCTGGAAGAACCAGAACGATTGCCACGCATTACCCGGCAGAATCGACGGAACGAGGATGCTGAGGAATCCGTACTGCGACGGTGTATCCCAGAGGAGCGTGCCCCCCTGTCTCAGCTGCTCGATCGGGCCGATGAAAAATCCCCAATGGTAGAATTCGACCATTGGAAATGTCCTGAAACTGAACGCAACGAGCACGAGCAAGGGAACGAGATCGACGACGCGAATCGCTCCTTCGTCTTCAGTGAGCGCCCAGCGCTTCAGCATGAGCGCAACAATCAAGACGCCCACGATAAGGACTACGGCGGTGACAGGCGAAGCGAAAACCCAGGACGTTGCACTCTGCCAGTAGACGAGCGTGCCGCTCGCCATCCATGCTGCAACCCCACAGATCATTGCACGCAGGGCGACTGTGCCAGCGAACTCACCCGACCGCACGCGTCCCATAAGCAGCAACAGGGATGCAGCGCCAGCCAGAAGGGGGATCACGTGAGTCGGACTCGCGTTCAATGCTCCATAAACCGCGAGCTCTACAATGAGCAGCACGACGAGCCCGCGCTTGACCATCAGAGATGCACCGTCGCCAATCACTTTCGGAGCAACCCATCCAGTCAGCCACACTAGCGGCGGGAAAACGAACAGCATCGACATCCACACCGCCCACTCGACTGTCTCGGCTGCACCGCCCCGTCCAAGCAGGCGGATGACCCGCGGCAGGAGGAGTCCGCCAAGTATGATGAACTGCGCCCCAAGCGCCGCGATCCATAGTGGCTCGATCGCTCGCCACATCTGCTGTCGCAAAACCGGTGCGCTCAAGTTTTCAGGGATGACGGGACGTGGTGCTCTCAGCGGGAGTTTGCTGCGGGAAAACTAAACCGTACTATCCCGGAGAATGGAATGCGCTCCAGCCTCCGGAAAAACCGGTCGTCCTCGAGTGAATACGGCGCTACGAGCTTCGACTGATATTCGCCAAGCGCACCACACTGGCTCAGGATGTTGTGCACGAACTCGGAACACATCATCTCGTGCCGGAATGCGCCAAGCACTCTCCGGCGAACCGGGTTCGGGAGCAGGAACCGCGTGAGAAAAAGCGGGATGCTGCGCTGCATCCTGAGGTAGGCTATCGGGCCGAATTGACCAAGCACATCGAGAATCCGGGTCACCGGTATTTCACTCGATATGAATCGGACACCGTAGTGCGGATTTCCGTTGTCGCGACCGTAGGCTTCGAGCAACGGCTCCAGCGGCACGAAACGAATGCCACGCCCCCCGGTCGGATACGCCGCATGGTCGTGCCCTGAGTGCGTCTCTTCGGCACACTCGAGGACCGTGATGTCATCGCCCTGTCTCACGATGACACCGGAGTGCCTGAATTCGGTTGCTCGAAAGAATACCGGCGATATGAAATCAAGCTCGAGCGAATCGATCAGTCCGGTTCGCGCGGTCTTGTGAAACATGATGATATCGCCCGTCTTCAGCTTCGCTCGGACATCCTCGAATGGAATCGTTGGATGCGTCTTGTAGCGAAGCCTGCGACGTTCGATCCACCGGAGCTTCTGTTCACCGCCTGAAGCTGATTCGGGTCCGCCGGGCTGAGTGGTCACGCCAGAAATTATCGCGTCAGGAAATCATCGACTGGTACTGACCAACGCCGGACCACGCGCAGTCAGCAATGAAATCACCAAGGTCCCGCGGCGACTCGGCCCAGCGGTATGTGTCCTTCTCCCTGACGAGGATTCCGCGCTGGGCAAGCTCGGTCAAGGCGTCCTCGACATCACCAAGGAACGCGTCATCGACCCGCGCCACGATGTCGTGCGGAGTAATACTGCCGTCCGCCGGCATGTTGCCGACTTCGACACCTACCCGCTGATAGTCGCGGCAAACCGGCTCGAACAAAGCTTCGACCACCGCATCGGCGAGATCGTCGTCCGCGTGCTGAACTTCCGGATACCAGAATCCGTTGCGCCTCACGTGCGCAGCGATTGCTGCGTTGTCGGGCTTCCGCACTTTTGCGTCGTGGTAAAAGAGGTGCATCCACTGGCCGTCATAGGTGCGACCGAGAATCGTCGGTACCTTGTCTTCGTCGCCAAGCTTGCTCTCGATGATGACTCCGCCGCGCCGGATGATCGCGGAGCGGAGATCCGACGCATCGATGCCAAGTCTCGCGTTGTGCTCGCAGAACACCCTGATGTGGAAGCTCGTGACAGCGGAATGCTGCTGCAGCTCTGCCACGATCGCGCTGCTCGCAGCCTTGATGTCAGTCTCGCTGTCGATTCGAAGCGGCGCCCCCGCGCGGATGTGAATCCGTCCAAGCTTGATGTCGCGGCGAACCAGCTTGCGCGTCCATTGGAGCAGCGGTGTCAATCCACTCTTGTGCTTGATGCCGCGATCGAGCTCTCGCAGGAAACCCTCTTCTTCCGCGACGCGATCGTATGTGATCGAAAGCGGGAGAACAACCGCCGGACGTCCGGCCTGCTGAAGGGCTCGCAGCATTCCACGTTTTGGCGCCAGGAAGCGTCGCGAGCGGCTACGCGTGCCTTCGGCGTAAAACTCCAGTGACTGCCCGGCCTCGACGAGTTTTGCAATCTGCTGCGTGAGTCCAGGATCTGGTGCCCCCACGCCGCGCTTGATGTAAAACGCGCCTGCCCCCTCGAGAAGGCGGCCGATGACTGGAATCCGCGCGAAGTCGTCAGTTGCAGCAACGCGCGGCAGCTTCAGACCAAGCCCCGGATGCGCAAAACAAAGCAGTGACGTGATCAGGAAATCCAGGTAACTGCGGTGACTGGGCGCGAGTATCACAAGATCATCGGGCCGTACCTCGCGCAGCGCCGACTTGATCTCGGTCTCGTTGAAAGTGATGTCGGCACCAGCAGCGCGCAGTGCCTTTCGAATCACGTAAGCGAACGCGCGGGTCGTCGCGTTTCCGTCAGGCTGCTTCAAGGCCCAGCCGATGTCGGTGCCGTGCATTCGCAACGGAGCCTGCACGGGATTCCGTTTCAACAGGTGCTCGGATATTCCGTTCGATACGGACTGCAGGTACACATCGAGCTCGAAGTTCGCGAGCGGCGGAAACGCCGTGCGGAAATCGAAGCTGTGGTGAGCGAAATAACTGAACGCCTCATCGAGCGAGCCGAGCACGCTTGCGAGCTTCTTGATCCGGACGGCAGCGCGCTTCTGCCCCTTGAACCGCTTCGATGTTTTTGCCGCGCTCAAGGGTAGCTGATGATGCATCAGGTCGTTGATCCTGAACGCACCTTTCGACAGCCCGACGTACACCAGTCCGGCCTCGCGCTCATGCGGCGCAGCCTTGAAGTGTTTTTCGTGCGTATATGCCAGGCGTGACGACGCGCCGCTGTTCTCGATGCCCGCTACCGCATGACGAATCACGAACGGCTCCTGCAGCGCAGGATCGAAGGCACACGACATGATTCTGTCAGCGACATCGTCGCAGGGAACGACGTCGATCACAGTGTTCGGGTCAGTGCGAATGACGCGAAGGTGACCTGCGCCGATGAGCGATATGAACGCTGCATACGCTGCGTGGCTGTCGATCCAGCCTGGAAATGGATGCTGGCGGCACGCCGACACGATGCTTGGGCGAAGAAGTGTCAAAGGCACATCGCCCCGTCGCTTCGTGAGGAGCAGCTCGGCGATGCACTTGGTCAGCGTATAAGTATTCGGGTGACCTGTCTTCGCCAGGAGATCCGTCTCCTCCGCGACACCAGCGAGAATCGTTTCGTAGACTGCCTCGGCATCGAACGGAAGATCAACGAGTTTCTCCTCGACCCGGAGCGTCCCGTTGCCCGGATGCGGGGTGACGTACGCAGTCGAGACATCAACGAGCCGCTGTACCTGCGAGCACCCCTTTGTGAACTCGAGGATTCGCAGCGCGCCTGAAATGTTGATTGATGCGGCCTCTGCAACAGGCAGGTCAAAACGCACCGATGCTGCGCAATGAATGACGTGCGTGATGTCGCCTTGCAGCATTGCCGCATCGTCTTCGGAAATTCCGAGCCCGTCGAGCAGCATGTCGCCAGCGATCGGGTGACAGTAGCTGCGCCAGCCGGGCTCCAGTCGCGAGAAGCATCGCGACGGAGCGACGTTGTGATCGAAGCGCTCGTCAGGGGATTTCCGGCGGCGCGGTCGGATCAGCAGGTAGACGCGCTCGACATTGAGCTCCTCACGTCTCCGCATGAGCTCTTCGAGGACGACCTTGCCGACGAAACCCGTGCAGCCGGTCAGCAGTACGCGTGCGCCGCGCGGCGTAACCGTGCTCATGTCAGCACCCCGGCGTGCTCGGGCGCGTCAAGCGGAAGCTGGGCAGCAAAAACATTGTGCGGATCGAGTGCGCACTTCATCTGCTCGCGCCAGCGCTCCATGCCGGGCGACATGATGTCTGAAATGAATCGAAGGCGAAGCTTTCCCACACCGTGATGATGGGAAATCGATCCGCCGGCTTCGATCACTTCCTTGCGGGCTGCGGTTTCGATCTCGTGATACTCCCCAACCGGATCATCGACGCCCTTTGCATAAAACGCCATATAGAAATAGATACAGCATCCTGTCTCGTATATCTGGGTTACCCGGCATGACACGAACGGGTGACCGGGAAGCCCTCTTTCCTTGTGCGTATCGTAGATGCGCTGCTTCACCCTGTCCACCAGGGACTGGGCTTGTGACCACGGTACCGAAGTCTCGAACGATTCTCCAAGGATGTTATGCTGGAGCACGAAATCGCGGATGTAAGCGATGCCGAAAGTGAGGAGATACCCGCGCTTCCCGTTTTCTTCTCCACCCTTCATTCCCTTGTGACGCTTCGCGAGCCGATAGACAGTTTTTTCCTGCCTGTCGACTTCAGCCGCTGCGCCCTCGAAAACGAGTGTTACCGCAACCATTTCTTCAGGGTTGAATCCCATTGGGCCGGTAACCAGCCATTTCTGTGCCTTGCTTTTGAGCTTTTTTGTGCCCTGCGGCCGCGGCTTGAGTACCTGGCCGAACTGGAACTGCAGATTGTCGACGAGGCGTACGCTGGCGGGATAAGAATCCTCCTGCGCCAGGTCGTACATGAACGCGACACCGTCCTCGAAAGTCCTGAAGATCACCGAGCCATAACGCCGTTCGGCGGGAAGCGGGAAAAGCTTGACGACTGCGGACGTGATGACGCCGAGGCTTCCCTCACTCCCGATTACCCACAGCTTCGGGTCGAGCCCGATGCTCTCACGCGGTACCACCTGGGTTCGCTCAACCTTTCCAAGCGCTGACACGATCGTCACGTCGAGGATGATGTCCTCGATGTTGCCGTAGCGGTTTTTCTTCATTCCGCTGGCGTTCGTCGCAATCCAGCCCCCCAGAGTCGAGAACTCGACGCTGTCGGGCTCGTGTCCCATGGTGAAACCGTGTTCCGCGAGCTGGCTCTGGATGATGCGGCCCGTTGCGCCAGCCTGGATCTTTGCCATCCGATTGACTGGATCGATCCACTCGATCGCATCGAGCCTGCTCATGTCGACGGACACGATCGGCCGCTCCTCGTAGGGAAGACAGCGAAGCGCTTCGGTGACGTTGGTGCCGCCGCCATAGGGCATGAGCACAACGCCAGCAGGGCCAGCTTCCTTCACGACTCCGATCACTTCCTCTTCGGTCGAGGGGTAGACGACATAGTCGGGGACGCGTGGCAGTCCATCAGAGCGAACCGCGTTGATCTCCGAAACCGTGTGCCCATGGCCATGGCGCAGCCTGACTTCGGGGTCGGTGACGATCTGGTCCGGATTCAGAATGGCGCCAAGCCTATCGAGAAACTGAGGTGCCGGGCGGGATGGCGGCACGAACGGATGTGGCTCGGCAAGAGCTCCGGGCTCGAGCACAAAATCGATTCCGACGACTTTCCTGAACCACGGGAGAAGGTCGGGCAGCGTCTCGCCACTGAGTCCCGGATACCGATTGCCCGTCACCGTGATCGCACCATCGCTGTCGACTGCGAAGGTAGTATCGCGAAAGCCCCACGCGTGATTACTCATCTCGTCACGAGCATCGTGAAGAGGAGGTCGCGGATAGATGCGGCCCTGTGACGAGGAAAGTTCTTTAAGCGTTGTTGCTGCCACGACTTATTGGTTCAAATGCCGCGCACGGCGGGTGGACCTGATGCCGGTGGCGGACGGTTTTTCGTTGACGACCCTGATCGGCGACGGAACGTCGCCCAGAGTCGTGCGTCGTACGTGGTTTATGCGGCCAATCGCCGTATACCACGAGGAGACGGCGACAATCACTACGACTGCCCGGAGCACCCAGCCATCCATCGCCAGGCCGAACAGCGCCTGGGGGGCGCACAAAAGTGCAACTCGCTCCGCACGCTGCATCACTCCGACCTTTGCGTTGATGCCGAGTGCTTCGGCACGGGCACGGGCGTAGCTGACGAGATATGTGCCGATTATGCCAGCGAGTGCGATCGCCACCATCACCTTGCTGGCATGAACCGCGTTCACGGCGTAGAAGTACGCGAGTCCCGCGAGAAGCGCCCCATCGGCCACACGGTCCAGGGTCGAGTCGTAGAACGCACCGAACACCGTGACGTTGTTGGTTCTTCTGGCAACGATACCGTCGAGCGCGTCGGCGATGGCGGTGACAGCGATGATGATGCCGCCGGTCCTCATGTAGCCCATGCCAAAAGCGACAGCCCCGATCACCGTGGAAAGCGTCCCAAGGGTAGTAAGGACGTTAGCTGAAATTCCGACTTTTATCAGTACGCCGGCAATGGGCTCCATGATACGGAGATAGCCGGTGGTTACGAACTGGACGTGCGCCGTCGTTATTCGTTTCCAGAGTGAGCTCATGCGGGTGGCTGGGGTGACTGACCTGGAGGTGTCAGCCCGTCGGTTGGGACCCGGAATTCGGCTGACTCTTTCACCTTGCAAGCTAGAGGGAACTGCCCGTCGCCGCCAGAATGGTGAGCTTGCCCTCCCCGGCGGCCCCTCCTACATTCGCCGTCCACCTGAGCCCCAGCCGACGGAACAAGCCATGCCCAGGAAGCCGATCGCTGTCCACGAAGAATATGCCGTTGGTCCGGGGCAGATTCGCTTGTCTGTCTTCGTCGGTGACCGTCAGTACGGCACCTCGATGGTGTTTGTCGACGAGGAGCTACTCGCAAACGGAGACATCGAGGAGGTCCCCCTTGGGGCAGGTGCCGACCTGAAGGACAGGAAGGTGACTGTGTACACCGTCGTGACAGACGTTCGAGACAAGAAAAACGAGATCTCGGTGGCCTGGCTTCTGACCGGCGGAAAAAAGCGCCTGAACATCGAGAAGTCGGGCTCTGCTGCCAAGACGTTCGGCTCGCAGATGTTCAAGGCAGTCTTCGAGTTCACCGAAGACGACTGACCCGATGACGCGAATCCTCCGGCGAGTCGCTCACGCTGTTGCGATTGCAGCCAGCATCGCGCCGGCAATCTCTGGCGCCCAGGATGCAGATCGCGAACTGGCGCCCCCCCCGGCTATTGCCCTCGAGAGCTTCAGGCTCTCCGGACCACCGGCGCTTTCGCTCCTTGGGGCGTCCGCCGCGTCAGTATCGCGCCCGAACACACCTCGCGACCTCATCGCCAGCCTGGTATCGGGAGCGGGAGCAAATGGCATAGTCCCCAACGGCTACGCGATCGAAACCGCACCGTATTGGCTCGTACGACGCAGGGGACTCAGTCTCGAGCAGTACCACAAGGCATCGCTTGCCGACCGCCTCAAGTTTTTCTCGGCTATCTCAGTCGCGACTGAGCGTCAGGGAGCACCAGGTGATTCCTCGAGAGGCGCCCACGCTGCGATAGCCCTCCGCACCCTCCTCGCTAATGGCCGCCCGAATGCGAAGCTGCTTGCAACGAGGGACTCGATGCGGCGCTCGCAGCTCGACTACATCGAACGATACCGACGCCTCGAGCTCGCACAGTCAGGAGCAGCCGGAATTGAAGCCCGGCGAAGGCGTCTCGCCCAGCAGGAAGATTTGCTGTCGTCGCTGCTGGCGAGAGTGATAGTGCAACCAACTGCAGCCTCGCGCGACAGCGCCATGCGCACGCTCGCCCGTCGTGACAGCCTGAGGACAATTGTGGCCGCCGGCGAGTCCGCGAGTGGTGCCGCCGCTGGGCTCGAGACGGATCTCGACCGCATTGAGGCGAGGCTCGCAACGCTGGCAAAACGGTTCGCAACCCAGGAGATCGAGCCGGATGGATTCATCATGGAGCTCGCAGCGGGCACGAGAGCGTTCTTCGAGGAAAGCCAGTGGGGAGAGCAGCGGGTGGATGGCCTTGGGGTGTGGGCCACGCCGATGTACAGAGACGGCACAAGAGGTCTCGAGCTCATCGGCGTACTGCGATACCTCACCCGCGTGAGCGAATACCAAAATCGCGACCTTCTCGATGTCGGCGCACGTCTCGGAGTCGATGTGGGGAAGGGATCAGTCTCCGCCGAACATGTCTGGAGAAGCCTGAATGGAGATGGCGGCCTGGGTCTGAATGAGGGTGCACCGGCAGATGTCCGAAAAACCACTACGCGCTGGTCATTCGTGTTCGACTATCCCCTCGGCAGCAAGCTTGGCGCGGTGGCGAGTTTCGGGAGTGACTACCGACGCACCGACGGAGATCGTCCGGTGATTGCAACTGTCGGGATCAACCTCGGCTTTGGCGCGATCGAAGTTCTGCCCATGGCGCGATGAACGTGTGATGCTGCGCCGCAGGTGGAAATCCCGGAGCGCCGGTAACGAGATATGTGGGGTGCTTATTGCTCACGCACGCAGGATTGTCGGTGCGCGCTCTCTTTGCACCAGTGCCACAATCGAGTAGGCTGAGATTGCGGCTATCAGCGACGTGAGATAAGGCAGCTCGAGCTGCATGACGTATGCGCCGATGATCCATGCAGCGACGCCGGCAACCAGGGATGCGGCCGCTGCCGCCGCTTTCCCCCATGTAGTGAAAAGTCCGATCGTTACGACAATAAATATTCCTGCGCTACCGAATGACGATGCTTCTTCGACAAGTGAGTACACACCATCGGCATGAAGCGCGATGACATATGCAATCACCCCGAATATCGCGACCCCGGAACGGGCAACACGAACCTTCGCACCCTCAGACATCCCCGGCCGGGCCGCAACGATGATGTTGTGGGATACCAATGAAGAACACACCAGCAAAGTCGTATCGACTGTCGAGAGTATCGCGGATATCAGCGCGCCGGCGAGAAGTACGTAGAGGGCTTCGGGAAGCACACGCTGCGCAATGAGCGGAAGGATCTGCTCCGGATGCTCGAGCCCCGGAATCAGGACTGACCCGGCGAGCCCGATGGCAACCGGGATCAATCCGAGAATCAGGTATCCACCTCCAGCGAGCAATGAGGACCGCTTTGCGACCTCAGGTGTCCGTGCGCTGATGATTCTGGACACGAGCTCGGCCGCGACAACCGAGCCGCATATCGGAATTGCCCATTCCTCGAGCAGCGCGAGAGCGGATCCTCCTCCCGAAAACGGATCGAGTCTCGCCGCGGGAATATCAGTGAAAGGCTCCAGGCCAGTCTGCATCAGCAGTGCACCGAGAAGAACCACAAGGCCGATCACGAGCACGATTCCCTGGATGAGATCGGTCCAGGCATCGGCAAGCATTCCCCCGAAAGCTGTGTAAGCGATGACAATCACTGCCGCTGCGGTGATGGTGAACGAAACGCCAAAACCGGAGGACGCCGACAGCACCTGGCCGAACGCACGTATCTGTGCCGCGGCCCAGAGCAGGGAAGTCGGAACCATCA
>JAYUWU010000111.1:0-4428 GCA_043753365.1 Gemmatimonadaceae bacterium
GTCCCTGCGTTGTGCGCGAAGAGAGTGTCTCCGCGCGTCAGCGAAACCGCCATCACACCGAAATTCCCGCTCCTCACCCTTCCCGTAAATGACGCCATGTCAGCCGCAAGAGCCTGAGCCCCCCTCGGCGAAGTGGCGAGTATGACCGGTGCCCGCGGTGCCCGGCGTGCTGCCCTTTTGCGCGCGGCCGCTTTTCGTGCCGCTGCCTTTCTTGCGGCAGCCTTCTTTGCGGCTGCGGAAGTCGTCTGCTTCTTTTTGGCTGCCTGCGATGTCGTCGGCAGGGGCGCCACGATGACCGCGGCGAGCATTACGAGAGCCAAGGCCCTGAGTTTGCGATACTGCATCTTGACCGGTTGAACGTTCAGCGCTCCGGGGCGCAATCTGTAAATACACCACTGAACGCGAAATTCACGCCACTTTCTCCCCGCACGCTCCTCAAACCCGCTGTCTAGGCAAAGTTGGCCGGGATTGGTAATTTCACGCTAATGACAGCACTCATGAGGAAGATCGATGGCTGAGCGCCACAACACAGTCCGCGAAGGAATCGTTGCCGGCATTATCGGCGCGACGGTCATCGTTCTCTGGTTCGCCATAATCGACATCTCCGGCGCCCATCCATTCCACACACCGGACATCCTCGGCGCCGGCCTGCTGAGTGTGCTCGGCAAGCCAGCGATGATGCCTGATACGCAGTCGACGCGTGTCATCGTCTTCACGATATTCCACTACGCGGCCTTCGCGCCCGTGGGAATCGTCATCGCGAGCATAGTGCACCAGTCGGCGCGCACCCCGGCCATCCTCGCCGGGTTCCTGATTGCGTTCGTGGCATTCGAGCTTGGCGCGATCGGCCTCACGAGTCTACTTGCCGAGTCGAGCCTTGGAACCCTGGCGTGGTACCAGATATTCATCGCGAACCTCCTCGCGGCGGCTGCGATGTTCGTCTTCATGTGGCGCCGGCATCCAAATCTCAAGCGCGATATCGACAGGGCACTCACGGGAACTGACGACAATCAGGATCGAAACGCCGATGAGCCGATGACGCGCCGTTAGGCGGCTCTCGGCTTCCAGTCCACCTGCGCGGCAGCGGCGTCGTCCTCGCCCCGCGCAGCCCATTTGAAGAAGATCACAGTCATGATGATCATGAAGAGGATGCCTCCCGGCACCCACATGATCAGCCCGCCGAGCAGCTGGTCTTCCATCGGTGACAGCTTCATGATGCGTGGCGCCGAGGAATAGAACGGATAAAGAACCGTGTCTGCCATGGTGATGTAGACTGCCACGACTGACATCGGGATCATCATTAGGAAGCAGTAGAGCATCTGCCCGGGGTACGGGAGCCGGGGAAGTTCCGGTAGCGGACTCGTAAGTGGCCACCACATCAGTACCGCGGCCGCCATGAACATGAGATGCTCGATGATGTGAATGTCGTGACTCTCCATCGCGGCATTGTACATGGCCGGAATGTGCCAGCCGGCGATGACGACGTTGAAAATCACGAAGCAGACGATCGGCCGGGTTACGCGTGTCGCGATTGCGCGGACGATGCGATTGCGGAGCAGCGGCCGGAGCATCCATCCGGCGATTCCCGCGATGAGAAGCGGCGGCATCAGCATCGTGAGCAGCAGATGCTGCACCATGTGCCCGCTGAAAAGGTAGTTATCGCTGAGGTCGTGGAGTGGCCCGTTAAGCGAAGCAAAAATCACGAACAGCGCGGAGAAAAAAGAAAGCCTTCTCCAGCCGCTCACGCGCTCGTCCGCGGCCGCCTGGCTGGCGCGCCACAGGTATATGGTGCCGAGCACGCCAAGACCGATGACTGTGCTCGGGTGAATCGACCACTTCAGCCAGCTGAACTGGGTGAACGGGTGTAACAGGGCGTAAGCAATGGGCATCTAAAACAGTCCGCAGTCAGCAATTCGCAGTTAGGCCGCAGTCAGCAATCGTTGTTGTTCACGCTGGCCCGAAGCGCGCCACGAGTTGCCCGAACAGGAACAGCAGCGCTATCCCGGTCAACGCAGCAATCAGGAGCGGGCCCGTGAAGAGCACGCGAAACAGCTTGTGGTCGTACTTGAGGTGCATGTAGAACATCACGACCATGATGAACTTGAATGCCGACAGAATCAGCAGCATCGGCACGAAAATTCGCGACGCTACGAGCGATGGGATGTAATACGCCCATACCTCCCAGATCGTGATTGCTGTGAGGAGCACGCCGATTTTTACATAGGTCATCGGCGTCGGGTGGTGATGCTGCTCACCACTCACGTGTCCTTCCTGAGCCGGTTCTTCCGAGTGAGCTGGGTCGTGTGCCATGATGATCTACTGAATGAGGTAAACGACGGTGAAGATCACGATCCACACCACGTCGACGAAGTGCCAGTAAAGTGCCGCGATGTCCACGTTGAGCGCATCTTTCGGCCCGAGCCCGCGGCGATAGTCTATAGCCAGCAGCGTAAGTAGCCAGATCACACCTGCCGTCACGTGGGCGCCGTGAAATCCGGTCAGGGTAAAGAATGACGAGCCGAAGAGATTGGTGCGAATCGTCAGTCCTTCGTGCACGAACGACGTAAACTCGTACGCCTGGAATCCGAGGAACACGGTGCCGAGGATCGCCGTCATCCACAGCCAGAGCTTGGATGAGCCGATGATTCTTTCGCCCCTGGTGCGCTTGGGAACGTTCTTGTTCTGAACCGCGGCCAGGGCAAGCACCATCGCGAGCGATGACATGAGGAGCACGAACGTCGATGCCGACGTTATCGGGATGTCGAGAATCGGCTCGAAGTGGCGTCCATCAGGGCTTGTCCATTCCTCGTGCGGGTACGGCCCGACGATGCTGCGTCCCTTGTAAATCAGATAAGTCGAGATCAGCGATACGAACAGCATGCATTCCGAGCCGATGAAGGCCCAGATCGCGATCTTCCTGTTATCGAGACCGGTGGTCGTGTAGTGGTGCGCGGCTGGTGCTGACATGGCTTAGTGGTGCTCCGGCTCGAGCGGGCTCAGGAGCCAGCTGTATAGTGACACGACCATGATGGCCGCGCCAAGGAAAGTGAGAGCCATCGTGGTGATGAGTCCGCAGAACATGACCACCATCGCGAGAGCGACGATCATCGGCTTGATGGTGTTGTACGGAAGCACGATGCCAAGCTCTTCAGCGGTCTTGCCTTCCTGCGAATTGATGCGCGCGCTTTCCGCATCCTTCTCAGATCCTTCCCAGAGAGGATAACGGGATGTGATGTTCGGCAGCACGGCGAAGTTGTACTCGGGTACCGGCGAAGGAATCGTCCACTCGAGAGTGCCGGCGCCCCACGGATTCGACCCGGCGATTTCACCACGCTTGCGACTTGCGAAGAAGTTGTAGACGAAGATCAGCGTCGCGGCGACGAGCATGTAGGCGCCGATGCTCGATATCAGGTTGAAGGTGTCCCAGCCCTGGCCGGAGTCGTAGGTGTAGATACGACGCGGCATGCCCAGCATTCCGGAGAAGTGCATCGGGAAGAACGTGAGGTTCATCGCGATGAAGTTCAGCCAGAAATGCCAGTTGCCAAGCCGCTCATTCATGAGCCGGCCTGTCATCTTCGGGAAGTAATAGTAGATACCGGCCATGATTCCCATGATCGAGCCGCCGAACAGCACGTAATGGAAATGCGCGACGATGAAGTAGCTGTCGGTCTGCTGGAGGTCCGCCGGCGGGGAGGAGTGCATGATACCGGAGATTCCGCCGATGGTGAACAGCCCCACCAGCGCGATTCCGAACAGCATCGCCGTCGTGTAGCGTATCGCGCCCTGCGCCATCGTGGCGATCCAGTTGAAGATCTTCACTCCGGTCGGGATGGCGATGAGCATCGTGCTCAAGCCGAAGAAGGTGTCGGCGATCGGGCCCATTCCCACCGCGAACATGTGGTGTGCCCACACGCTGAATCCGAGCACTCCGATCAGTACTCCCGAGTACACCATCACCGGGTAACCGAAGAGCGGCTTGCGCGAGTATGTCGGCAACACCTCGGAGACGAGGCCGAAGGCCGGAAGGATCAGGATGTAGACCTCGGGATGTCCGAAGATCCAGAAGAGGTGTTGCCAGAGCAGGGGGTTGCCACCGCCGGCGCGCACGATCGGCTCACCGCTGACCACCAGCCCGGACGGGAGGAAGAAGCTGGTGCCGCCGACGCGGTCCATGAGCTGCAGGATGGCCGCGGCCTCGAGCGGGGGGAACGCCAGGAGCAGCAAAAACGCGGTGACCAGCTGCGCCCAGACGAAGAACGGGAGGCGCATGAAGGTCAAACCCTTCGCGCGCAACTGGAAGATGGTGACGATGAAGTTCACGGACCCGAGGAGCGACGACGTGATCAGGAAGATCATGCCGATGATCCACACGGTCTGCCCTTGTGTGGCGAAGATGGAGAGCGGCGGATAGGAGGTCCATCCGGAGTT
>JAYUWU010000112.1:0-11992 GCA_043753365.1 Gemmatimonadaceae bacterium
TGATCCGGCTCGCGCCTCGAACCGCTTCGAGTTTGCAAGCGACGGAAAGCGATTGTATTTCACTGTTGAACACCGGCAGAGCGACATCTGGATTGCAGAAGTCGCGCGCCCGGACTGAGCCCCAGGCGTTTTTATTCCGGATGGTATCGAGCTGCGCAGGTTGGTAAGCCGTCAGTTCCCGAATTCAGTGAGCGGCGCGAGAGATGTTCCTTCTATTGCAAGTGCATTGGTGAGCCGTCCAGCCAGCGCAGAAACGAGGAACCCTGACGCAGCCGTAGCGATGACCTTTGGTCCGCCCGACAGACTGATATCCTCTAACCCCGCAGCGAGCCAGAAGCGCTCCATGAACGTGCGTGCGCCGTAGACTGGAACGCCTCCAATGAATACAAGCTGGATGTCTGTCGGATTGGCATCGATTAAGGCGCGGAGTGCACGATTGTGATCGCCGGTCAGCACAACGAGATCAGCTCGCATCCCGACGCGAATGGCACCGACTTCATCGTCGACTCCAGTGATGCGGGCGGCCACCGAAGTCACCATATCCACGAGTTGTCGATCACTAAGCGCTCCGCCCAGCTGTTCACGATTCCACCGCGATGCGACCTTCAATTCGTCGAGCATGTTGCTGCTTCCGGTGATCGCCCAGTCGGGTGCCAGCGCGACCTCGACGCCAGCTTGCAGTGCGCCGAGGACGTTCGTCGTTGCTCCGTATAGCTCGAGGTTACTTCGCGGGGACCAGACAAGGGCCGTGCCTCTGGCAGCCATTGTGCTGAAGTCGGACGGAGTCAGCGAGATGCCGTGGACGATCACGCCTTTGGAGGTCAGCAGGTTGTTCGACTGCAGAAATGCAAACTGCTCTTCCGCGAACGCGTCAGTTCCCTCTGCTGCATGAACGACCAGAGCCTCGTAGAGGGAAGAATTGAGGAGGAAGGTCGCGCCGCCAAGGAACTGAGCGCGGCCAACGAGATCGGACGGCGGCGGAAAGAGAACGTTGTTGTAGATGTGCTCTCGATCCAGCTCAGTCGTGCCATAGAATCCACTGTTATAATCGAGGTTGCGAACCAACCCGTGAATGCAGGGTGCGGCCCCGGTCCCGAGAATGGAGGTCGTACCGCCAACGAGCGCGCGAAGCTCGCCCCACGAATTGAGGTCGCAGAACCTGGTCGCCGCCAGGTTTTCCATAGGAGCCAGTCGCGACTGTGCTTCGGCGCCATTTGCCCACTCGTCACGGTTGGCGAAAACGCGGCTTGGTCTCCATCGGGGGAGCACGTTCCAGATAACATGGTTGTGCACGTCAACAAAACCCGGCGCAATGATCCCTTCGGTGTTGATGATGACTGCGCCGGGAATGTCCGGCCGTTTCTCGGACACGAATACGATTCGGCCGTCATCGACTCCTACGTACCCGTGCTTTATGACGCCGTCAGGTACGATGATGGTGCCGCGCAATACGATGGCTGGTCCACCGCTCACGCCATGGAGGGCTCTGGGCGTTGCTGTTGAAATCGGGCCCGCGGGGTCCGTGCTGTCGTTACAGCCTAGCACCGCAAGAAAAAGTGAAACAGCGACGCGGCGCGGCGCTCGGGCCGCGAAGGCAATGAGGTTTGACGCGACACATTGCATAGCTTCCCCATAGAAGTAGACAGCTTTCTATGAGACGCGTGATTTCTCACCCAAACCGGACATTTCGTTGGAGTGGGGACCAGGGATCAGGGTTCCCCTAAAAGTCGAGTCGGCTGCCCAGTTGCATTTGCCGGGGGGCGAAAACCCCGCTCGGGCCTCCAAAGTCGGGGCGAATGTCGCCGTTAGCACTCCGCTGCACGCCGAAATAACCCGAGTAATTCTCTGAGTTGAACACGTTGAATCCCTCGAGGATGAACGAAAGGCGCGCGCCCTCGCGTACACTGATCACCTTTGTTAGCCGCAGGTCGACTGCGCGGTACCAAAAGCGCCACGCGTCATCCGGAACGCGGTAACGCTTGCCGTCGATGAAGTCATCATCGAAAAAATTATTTTTGTTCAGATCGCGGCCGTCCGTCGTGCGATACGGACGCGGGCTCGCAACCGTCGTAACCGTGGAGAGACGGACGCCGAAAGGCAATTCGGTGAAACCCGAGAGCACGAACCGGTGGCGCTCGTCACCGCTCGTTCGCTGCCTCACGTAGAATTGATCGGCCGGACCCGGCACCTGAGCATTGTCGACATCCCAATCCGCCTTCGCGGAAGCAAGCGTATGAGCGAGCTTCAGCTGAATCGATGTTCCCGCGGTGTAGGAGATCGTCGTTAGAAGAGCGCGGTACTCCGCGCCCGCGAAGTCTCCCCAGACGATGATATTTCCGTAACGTTCAGACAGTGCTCGCTTTGCCGGCGTCTGCGACAGATCGCGCCAGTTCAGGTTCACCGACGCGAACAGGTTGCTGACGACCTGTTCGATGTAGTCCATGTTAAGCGCGAACGAGCGCGACAGCTGGGCACCCAGTCCAATTGACCACTGGCGGTTCTCAGGTACATCGAGGCTCTGCGGGAGAAGCACGACCTGCGGAGGGCTCGCTGGTCCCGCTCCACCGAGCACTCTCTGACGGAGTACCTCAGGATCGATAGTGCCCGGATTTGCGAATGCATAGATCCGCCATGTGGCCGAGCGTCGTTCATTGATCGGAATAAATCCCGGGATCCGGTCGAACATGATTCCGAAACCCCCGCGTACGAAGGCGCGACGGTTCCCGGCCACGTCCCATGAGAACGAAAGCCGTGGAGACAGGTTATCGAGATCGTTTTTCCGATGGCCGCCGTTGAACAAGCCATGTAGCTCGGGTCGAGCTGCAAGCTCAGGATCATTTACCCAGGGCACGACGAAATCGTTGTTCAACACGTTTATTTCCGCGTCGTACCTGAATCCGGCGTTCACTACCAGCCGGCGCGTGACGAGCCACTCGTCGTTCACGTAACCGCCCGCGACCCAACCCCGCTGGTAGCCTGCAGCATCACGGTCAGAGTCAGGATGAAGGAGGCCAACGGCGATGGAGCCCTCGAACGGTTCGCCGGTCTCGGTCCTGAAGCGAAATGACCCTCCGATAAAGTTCGGCGTAAACTGGCGGGAAAAAATCTTCGACAGTTCAACCCCGGCCTTTAGCAGGTGACTCCCCGGGCCGGTACCGATCCCATACGTGAAGCGCTCAACCGCGCGGAATTGTGACTCCTCGATCTCACCACCCGAATCGGACCGTCCAATGGAGAGTGTCGGATAACGAAGCTCCGGGCCAGCTGTGAGTCGCCGGTGCGTGTGTGACCAGCCGAGGAACTGCAGGCTGAGCTCATTCGCGATCTGTGGTGCGGGCAGCCAGCGGTGACGAAGATTGACCGTGTTCACTGCGTATTCCTGCGAGATCGCAGCTTCGCGACTAACTGTGCCCCCAAACTGGGATTCGCCTGTCAAATACCGCGTCGACCAGATCGTCTCGAAGGTGTGAGCGGGATTGGCGGCGTACGTCAGACGAAGAAGGCCGTTATGGTTTCGACTTGGCGCCTTGAACACACCCGCGTAGCGGTCCCAGAACGCAGGATTGCCGGCCGGCTGGCCTGGCACTACTGCGATGTATCTCTCCGTGTCCGACAACTCGTAGGTCGCGGCATAGAACAGGCGATCGCGAATCGCCGGGCCGCGGAGACTGAACCCCGCCTGCTTGCGGTTGAAATTCGGTTTCTCGAAGTTCGGGATCTCGCGCTGAAACTCGGTGACCGAGATCAAGTCCCGGTGTTGAAAAAGCGCGAAGGCAGATCCGTGTTTCTCGTTCGTGCCCTGGTGCGAAACCGCGCTGACGACGTAGGAAGCCCCGCGTGCGTACTCAGCATCATATGGATTGAGAAAGACACGGACTTCCTTCAGGGCGTCGGAAGGGAGTGCGGACCCTGTCTGGGGTGAACCGCTGACGTTGGTACTGTTGAAGTTCTTCATCTCCACACCGTCGAGGTAGAGATTGATGGCGCGCTCGTCCCTCAGCGCTCCAGCACCGGGAACCGACAGGCCGTTGGCTGCCTGATACGAACGGATGCCGGGTGCCAGTGCAGCGAGGTCCATGACGTTTCGCGTGCTTAGCGGAAGTCGCTGGCTCTCCTCGCTGGTAATCCCACTTGTGACTGACATTCGATCGATGGGATCACCGGGACGCTCCGCCTGCACCTCGACTGTCTCGAGAACATTCGCGGCTCGGTGCAGCAGGAAGTCCATACGGAGCCTTTGGCCGGCCGCAAGCTCCACCCACTGGCTCATCTTTGAATGTCCAATTATTCTCGCAGAGACCACATATCTTCCCGGAGTCAGTCCGAGTATTCGATAGTACCCCTTGTCGCTCGTGAAAACGGCGCGCCGCTCGTTTCTCAGGCTGTCGAAAGCAACTACCTCTGTGCGGGCCACTCCACTCGCCGAATCGCGTACCATTCCCTCGAGGGTTGTCATTGGCTGCGCGCGAGTTAAGGTCGGCGTGAGCAACGCAGACGCCGCGAGGGCAATACCGATCACATGCCTGATCACTGCCGCGCCGGGTTCCAGCTAGGGAATCCGCTGAACGCGACGGGCGAAAGCTCAGTCAGGCGCCGGACATCGCTGCCGTCAACATTCATGGTATGGACCTGGGTATGGCCAAGAATCCGCCGCTGAAAGACGATCCGCTTTCCGTCCGGCGACCACGATGGGTGTGAGTCCTCTTCAGGATGTGTAGTGAGGCGTAAAGGCTCGCTGCCGTCAGACATCATGACATAGATCTCGGTATTGCCATGCCGTTCGCTATCGAACGCGATGCGCCGGCCGTCCGGAGACCATGCTGGACGAGCGTCGCGTACTTCGTTGAACGTCAGCCGCACTTCGTTGGTGCCATTCACATCGATCAGATAGATCTCGGGCTGCCCGTGGCGCCGGCTGGTAAAGGCGATGCGTTTCCCATCCGGAGACCAGGCTGGTCGCATTGCGCCAACAGGATCGTCGGTGATCCTGCGCAGAGCGGTGCCGTCGACATTGATGATGTGAATGTCGTTCCTTTTCATGCGGGTCTGGAACGCGATCCGCTTCCCGTCCGGGGACCATGTCGGAGTCACCGCACCAAGCCCTGCAGGTACGAGATTCGTGAGGCGTCTCTGCTCTGTACCGTTTGCGTTCATGATGAATATTTCGGGACCGCCGGCGCGTTGTGTCGTGAACGCTATCTGGCGGCCATCGGGAGAGAAGACGGGGTGGGAATCTGCCCCTTTGTAATGGGTGAGCCGGCGCTGATTCGTTCCATCCACGCTCATCACGTAGATCTCCTGATTACCACGGTCGCCCACCGGATCGGGTCCGTCCCTGTCACTGACGAACGCGAGTTGAGGACTCGTCGCTACCACAGCCGATGCCGCAGGACCAGGTGCTGCAGGTTGCCCAAGAAACGCACTGTCTACTGCGGAAGTAATCTCCAGCGATCGATCACCCACTGGAACGCTCGACCTGAACGCGGTACCCCTGACAAGTGCAGTCGCAATCAGTCGCCGCTGCAACTCGAGACCATACCGGATAAGCGAGTCCGCCTCGCGGTGCTGACCCGCGCCATGCAGAAAACCCGCTAAGTCAAAAATTGCAGTGGCAACTTCAGGATCATCCTCCCTGTGCGTCCCGCGCAATATGGAGAGGACACTGCGCCCAAGTCTCGACGCCTCCAGATGCCTGCCCTGTTCAGTCATTACGTGGGCAAGTGAGATGGTGCTTCGCGCAAGATCCGATGCTCCGTCAGCGCGGTCAGCGTCGATCACAACGGCTTCACGCGCAGCGCGTTCGGCTTCCGCATACAGGCCGCGGCGACGCAATACCGACGACAGGCCAACAAGCGAACGGGCGACACCTGCGTCAGATGCCCCGGGAAAGACCCGTCGCAAGGCCAGCGCTTCGCGATAGGATCGCTCCGCCGCAGGTACGTTGTTCTGCGCGAGCATCACTCCGCCGAGCAGGTCGAGCGATTCGGCAATATCGAGGTCCGGCCTTGGCTTAAACCTGCGACGCAAGTCCAATGACACTCGCGCCAGCGAGGCCGCGCGATCGTATATCCCCAGCCTGTGATAGGCGCGCGCCATCGCCAGCATCAGTCGCGCGCGCTGCTCTGGGTGGCCACTCAGCTGGTTCTCCACGCGGGAGGTTGCACTGTCGAGAACGTTGCGGGCAGTGATGCCGCTGTCACCGGCCGTCACGCTCTGAAATGATTTCAACAGAAGCTGTGCGACCTGCTCGGCACGGTCGCGCTCCACGGAAATCCGTTGCGACTGCGCTCGAATTCGCGATCGCTGCACAGTCATCACCGTCGCGAATCCGAGGACAAGCAGGGCGACCGTCGTCGCCGCAGCAACAGCGAGGCGGTGCCTGCGAACAAATTTCCCGGCCGTGTAGGTACGGCTGTCGGGCTGCGCAAGAACGGGGAGGCCATTGAGGTATCGGTGTATGTCGGCGCCGAGCTGTTCCACCGTCTGGTAACGCCGGCCGGGCTCTTTCGACATTGCCCTGAGGACAATTGCGTCGAGGTCGCCGCGTAGGCGTTTTGCGAGATTTCGCTCAGCGCTCGCACGTGCGGTCACATGATCATTGGCAATAGCGCCTTCCGTCGCCGACTCGTTATCCGGTCGCAGCACCGCGGCCGACGGCCGCAGAGGATCCTGCTCGAGAACCGCACGCGCGACGTCGTACGCCTCGAAGCTGGATAAACGGTAGGGGGCTCTTCCCGTCAGGAGCACATACAGTAGAACACCGAGCGCATAGACATCGGCAACTGTTGACGCAGGCTCGCCGCGAATCTGTTCCGGGCTCGCGTAAAGGGGCGTCATCATGCGGTCAACAGTCGTCTTCGCAACATTGGCGGAAGGCGGATCCTGAGCCAGCAGCCTTGCGATACCGAAGTCGAGCAGCGCAACGCGACCGTCGGCCGACACGAGAATGTTCGAAGGTTTGAGATCCCGGTGAACTACGAGATTCCGATGCGCGTACTGGACGGCGCTGCAAACATCGCAGAATAGCTTAAGTCTTTCCTTCACGGCGAGCCGCGTGGCATCGCAGTACTTGTCGATTGGCCGGCCGTCTATGTACTCCATAGCAAACCAGGGCAAACCGCTCTCCGTAACGCCTCCGTCGAGGAGCCTCGCGATTCCCGGGTGATCGAGCGTGGCGAGGATCTGGCGTTCCTCGACAAAACGCTGAACCCGCCGGTGGTCACCGCCAGTCCATCTTGGCATCACCTTGAGGGCGACGCGCTTTTTATACTGATCGTCGGCCCGTTCAGCGAGGTACACGGTGCCCATTCCGCCCCAGCCGACTTCGCTCAGGACCCGGTAGGGTCCGAACGTCGCGCCCGATCCGGCGTCGTCGCCTCCGACGCCGCGGGCATCTGCATCTTCCCTCAGCAGCGGAGCGGCAAACATCGACGCCGGTGTTTCGAGCATCGAGGAAGCACCAGCGTTGTCGATGATCGCCTTCAGCTCGATACCGATCTCCGGCTGCTCGAGGACGTAGCGATCGATGAACGCGCGTTGCTCATCGGGCTCGAGCTCGAACGCTCGATCGGCCGCCTCGAAGATTTCGCGCCATGGATGAGTCATCCGTGCGTTCTCAAGATCACCAGCGCCTAAGCGATACCCATTGCTTCACTCCAGCCTCCGGTGCAGCCATCCTTTCGCCTTGATCCAGTCCCGCCTGACCGTGCGGGCCGTTACGCCAAGCACCGCAGCAGTTTCTTCCTCGGTCAAGCCGGCGAAGAAACGACATTCCACCACACGGCTCAACCGTTCGTCGAGTGTGGCCAGCTCCCTCAACGCATCGTCGACCGCGATCAGCGTGTCTGCCTTCTCCTCTGCTAACAGCATGTCATCCTTGAGGCTGACGCGTCGCGGCATCGCGCCACGTTTGTCGGTCAAGTAGCTGCGCGCGTGATCTACCAGGATACGGCGCATAGCATTTGAAGCAACGGCGAAGAAATGTGCCCGATCCGTCCATTGAGCCCGGTTCTGGTCGACGAGCTTGAGGTACGCCTCGTGAACAAGCCCGGTGGTGTCGAGTGTGTGGCCGGTGGCCTCGCGGCGCATCTGCCGGTGTGCGATCCGGTGCAGTTCGTCGTACACGAGCGCAAAAACCTGGTCCGCAGCAGAGGATTCGCCTGCGCGCCAAGCCAGAAGCTGACTGGTGATGTCGGCGCCGTGATCCATCTGCGATTGTCTCCCTGGGTGACCCGCGGAAACCCAAGATGGCTCCAGTCGGACAGTTCGGCAATTGAAGTTCTCCCGTAGCGAGGTTGCAGCCTTCCCCAGTAACATGCGAGATCTCCGGCCGGATACGGACATTTGTCGAACACATCCAGTTCGATGGGACCTTGTCCGATTCCTGCCTCCTTTAGCGCGTACCTACTCAGGCGCGGGATTGCTCAACAGCCGAGAGGAGAGTCGAATGCGAGTATTAAATTCACCACCGAAGGTCGTTATTGCGATCCTGATGGTTGCGTCACTGGTCGCGTCGTGCACACCGGATTTGCCGACCAGTACCTCGAGCATCGATCCGTCATACGCGCGTCCGACGAGCTCTGCGTACGCCACCTCACTTTTGTCCGTCCTCGCAGGCGACAATTCCAGTCGCGCTAACGGCGTCAACGATGCCGGAGAGGTCGTTGGGTATAGCTGCTGCAGTCAGCAGTCTCGCGCGTTCGTGACGCTGGGAGGCGTCACGACTGCTCTGGCCGGAACGTCGGCGCAGGCGCTGGCGATCAGTAATGGAGCCACCCGTTACGTCGTCGGCTGGGCGGGAGGACCTTCCCTTCCAGTTCGATGGACAATCAGCGGCAACACCCCCGGCCAGCCCGAGAATCTGAGCATTGGAACCGGGACGTGGGGTGTCGCCCTCGGCGTGAATGACGCCGGTGAGGCGGTAGGACATGCTTCGAATACTGCTGCAATGTGGGATGCCGCAGGCGGCCTGACGCTGGTGCAGGCGCCAGACGGATACACCCGCGGCGAAGGTCGCGACATCAACAATACCGGTGACGCCGTGTTCGTCTTTTTCCGCAGCGACCCAGTGTGGGCTCAAACGGCTGGCAGTTACCTGCGCCTCGCCAACAACGTACTCATTTCGTTGCCGCCACTCCCAGGCGATGTCCTCAGCTACGTGAACAGCGTGAGTGACGCCGATGCCGGCGAGCTAAGGATTGCCGGAAGTTCCTATACCGATCAATCGAGCTCCCGCGCCCTGCAATGGACAGTGGATATTGCGCTCGAGCAGATCGTTGCCACCGCGGTTCGACCGGAGGCGTCACACTCAGTGGCAATCGCCGACGATGGGGCTGTGGCAGGCTTCATCGAAGGGCCGACAAGCAGCCTCAAATCCGACGCGTTCAGGTGGGCCGGCACCTCGTTCCTCAAGCTCGCAGCACCGAAGGGCTGGAAACTGGGCAAGGCATGGGCGATCAGTCCGAATGGAATGCTTGTCGCCGGGGAGGTCATGAATCAATCGAGGCGCGCCATACTGTGGACGATGCCATCTCAGTAAGGGCGCCATCATCCAAATCCGGGTCGATTCGTTCGTATGAGAAGGCAAATGAGCCATTTAACGGCGCTTTGTCGTTATTGACTTGGATCGCCGCAGTGTGCTTCTCTTCGAGGTCACCCATGAAGAAAATTGTCAGTACTGCATCGCTTGCCGCATTCCTCGCTTTTTCCGCAGCATGCTCCGAGACAAACCCGACAGAGCCTGACCATTCCATCGATCCGCCAGCTGGCATGATTGTGTCGAACGCGCTCACCATTAGCCCGAGTTCGGGCGTCAGTACTGGATCAGGCTCTTCGGTCGCGTACGTGTCCGCTCTTCCGGGCACTTTTCAGGGCGCCACCTCCGTTTCGGTCGCCAACACCAAAAAACCGGCCGCTGCAAAGATGGCAAGCGTTGTAGACGGCGGCTTCGATCCAATCAGTGTCGAAGCACAAAATGGCGACGAGCTGTCTGTCGCCGTTTCCATCGCGGGCTCTGAAACGATCGCAGTTAAAGCCAAGGTTCCCGCTAGCCACCCGCCGCGAATCGTCCGGATGATCCCCGCGAAAGGTCGCGCCGATGTTGCCGTCAACAGCAATCTGGTCGTCGTGTTCAGTGAGCCCATGGAACTACCGAATGCAACGCAGTCACCGCTTACCCTGACGTATGCCGGCCTGCCTGTCAAAGGCAGCGCGAAGCTTTCTGACGATCTCCTTACGGCTCGATTCATCCCAGACAATCCACTCTATCCGCAGTCGACTTATGCGCTGACCCTCGGGTCCGGCATTCGCGACCTCGACGGCGAGGCCGTCGGCGAAACGGCCACCGTCAGCTTCACGACTTCCGGACCGGTACCAGCCGGTGCGATCGAAATTGCAATCTCGACGTTGGGCCCAGATCAGGACGCAAACGGCTACCTGCTGAGCTTGCAGCTTCCGGCGCGTCACCAAAGCGCAAGACTAGCGGCAACCAGTACTCACACGTTTACTGGAGTTGAACAAGGGGACGCGTCAGTCAGTCTTTATGACCTGGCGCCAAACTGTTCTGTCACCGGCCCCAACCCGCGGAAGGTGAAGGTCGAGGTCGGAGTCATGGCCAGAATCGACTATGTCCTCGCCTGCGTCGCTTCGGGTTCGCTTCGTGTGACGACCGAGACGACGGGGGAAGATCCCGACTTGCTGGGCTACGGCATGCGCGAGATCGACCGCAGCGGGATAGGATTCGGTCATAGCTTCACCTCGGGGTTCGATCTTGGCCTTCCGCCGAATGGAACGGTGACAGCGGCTTCCCTGTCCCCGGGGACCTACACAGTGGCCGTCTCATTTGTTGCACCGAATTGTACGCCTGCCATCTCGGCAATCAGGACTATTACAATCGTGGCGGGAGCTGAAACTTCATTTCATTTCCCGGTGACATGTGCCGCGGCGACGCAGATTGCGTTCGTTCGCGGCGCGGGTCGGGCCGGTTCGGACACGGTCAACACTGATATCTACATCGCCAACTCGAACGGAACCGGCACAACCCGCCGCCTCACCTCGCAGCCTGGCGCTGACCTCAATCCGGCGTGGTCTCCAGACGGCAACAGCATCGCATTCGCCAGCGATCGCGCCGGCAACCGCGAGATCTATCTAATGAACGCTGACGGCAGTGACCCGGTGCGGCTTACAGATCACCCCGCGCATGATTATCAGCCCGCGTATTCGCCGGACGGTAAGCGAATCGCCTTTGTAAGCCGTCGCGCCGGTAACGCTGCGATACACGTAATGAATGCCGATGGCACGAATTTAGTGCGCGTGACCACAGGCGCAGCGGACGAGAGCGAACCAGCCTGGTCGCCGACGGGCGACAGGATCGCCTTCTCCCGCACTGGCGACATTTACATAGTGCCTGTCGGTGGGACGGGTGAAACCCGGCTGACCTCATCGGCTGTCAACACGCAACCTGCATGGTCACCGGACGGCAGCACCATCGCATTCCTCAGCACGGGCCGAGACACTTATCCCGCGGTTTATCTCATGAACCCTGACGGCTCTCAGGTAAGGCGGATCCTCGGCCAGGGTTACTTCCCCTCCAGTCCTGCATGGTCACCTGATGGACGAACGGTTGCGTTTGACGACTGGGACTGCTGGGACTACGGCCCCTGCCCGCGGGGAATCATCATCGGAACTGTCGGCGGGCTTTATTCAGATTCAATCGACGATGCGTCGGAACCCGCATGGAGCCGGCGATGACTGGGCTCGCGCCACGCGGGATGCGGGATCAATTACGCGTCAACCTGATCCTGAAAATCTGATTGCTAGGACCAGCTCAGATCATGCTGAGAGAGTGGTAAGGACCTGATCCGCTTGCCGGTTGCCGCAAAAATCGCGTTGCACAGCGCGGGGGGCGCAGGCGGCAAGGCCGGCTCTCCCAAGCCGGTCACCGGAGAATTTGAAAGCTTCCAGTGAACTTCGATCGGCGGCGCCTGGCGCATTC
>JAYUWU010000113.1:0-11991 GCA_043753365.1 Gemmatimonadaceae bacterium
CCCGATCGTCACCATCTACGGTCTGGCGTTGCCATTCCTGCTCGGCGGTGCGGTACTGATCGAGAAGGTGTTCGCCTGGCCGGGCATGGGTCTGCTGGCTATCGAGGCGATCGGTGCGCGTGATTACCCGATCATTCTGGCGACAACCATGATCGCTGCAATTCTCGTAGTTCTGGGAAACCTGATTGCGGACGTGACTTATGCTCTCGTCGATCCGCGGGTATCGTATGGCGGCAAGCGGCTGGCCTGACAGGCGCGCTGCGCACGCGCTCGGGTTGACTGTCGCGCTGGGGTTCCTCCTGGCGTGGCGGCACGAGCGTGTTTTTGCCGCGTTCGCGACGACGTCCCTCGACAGGTGGGCAGCGTCGCTGTTCGTCCTGCTCGCGCTTCCCGCCAGCATCGCGTTTCTCGTCTACGACATCCGGCGCGGAAGAAACGCCCGGCCACGACATGCCGCCGCCGGCCGCAGCCTCTATGCCCTTGCGTGGCGCAGGTTCACCGCAAACCGGCTCGCCGTCGCAGCGCTTTACGTCATTCTCTTCCTGTATCTTGTCGCGCTCCTGGCGCCGCTCCTCGCCGGCTACGACGCATCGGCGATCGACGACGTGATGGCGACACGCTATCAGTCGCCTTCCTTCCAGCATCCGTTCGGCACCGACGATTTCGGCCGCGATCTTTTCAGCCGTGCGGTCTACGGCGCGCGAGTCTCCCTGTCGATCGGTCTCCTCGCGATGTTCGTCGCGGTTTCGTTCGGCACTCTGTATGGCTCTATCGCCGGCTACTTCGGGGGCGCCATCGACAGCGTGCTGATGCGGCTGGTGGACGTCATCATCGCGTTTCCGACATTCTTTCTGATGTTGACGCTAGTCGGAATCTTCGAGGCGAACATCGTCTTCCTCGTGCTGATCCTGGGTCTCACATCCTGGACCGGCACCGCGCGTTTCGTTCGGGGTGAGATTCTCTCGCTCAAAGGGCGCGAGTTCATCGAGGGAGCGCGGTCCATCGGACTCCCTGCGCACCTTATCATTGCCCGACACCTCATCCCGAACGCCCTGGCTCCGGTACTGGTGAGCGCGGCACTGATGGTCGGCGGCATGATCGGCGCTGAGGCTGGGCTTTCATTCATCGGGATCGGGATTCGTCCGCCAACCCCGTCATGGGGCAACATGATCAGTGCGGGTCAGGACGCCCTGCTTGTCGCATGGTGGATCGCCTTTTTTCCGGGATGCCTGCTGGCGCTCACGATCATCTCGTTCAGCCTGCTCTCGGATGGTCTGCGGGATGCGCTCGATCCCAAGACCCTGATGCGGAAGTACGTCTGACTCCGCTCCTCAGCGTTCGCGATCTGTCCACTCACTTCCTGCTCGATGAGGGAGTGCTGCGCGCGGTTGACGGCGTCTCATTCGATGTGAGCGCCGGTGAGACGGTGGCGATGGTCGGCGAATCGGGGTGCGGCAAGACAATCGTCGCGCTGTCGCTGCTCCGGCTGGTCCAGTGGCCTGGACGCATCATGCGCGGCGAGGTCCTCTTCAACGGTGAGGATCTGCTCACGGTCTCGACCGAGCGATTGCGGCAGGTGCGCGGGGGTGAAATCGGCCTCGTGTTTCAGGAGCCGGGTGCATCGCTGAATCCCGTATTCACAGTCGGAGCGCAACTCGTCGAGGTCTTGCGACTCCATAAGAAACTCTCGGACCCCGACGCACGCCGCGAGGCCCTTCGTCTGCTCGAAGACGTCGGGATCCCAGAACCCGATAAACGATTCGGCTCGTATCCGTTCGAGCTTTCAGGCGGGATGCGGCAGAGAGTCGCTATTGCGCTGGCAATAAGTGGCCACCCGAAATTGCTCATCGCTGACGAGCCAACGACTGCGCTCGATGTCACAGTGCAAGCCGAGATTCTAAAATTGCTTCGTCGAATTCAGAGCGAGTACGGTATGGCAATCATCATCATCAGTCACGACATCGGGGTGGTCGCTACGATCGCCGAGCGTGTGCTGATTATGTACACGGGACGCGTGTTCGAGGAAGCACCAGCGGGAGCATTGTTCCGGAGTCCCCTTCACCCGTACACGCGCGGACTGCTCGCATCGGCGCCGCGACTTGGGTCCGGTCGTGGCACTCCGCTCCGCGGAATTCCCGGCAACGTGCCGGATCTGCTGAGCTTGCCGCATGGGTGCACCTTCCACCCCCGCTGTCCGATCGGAGATGAAGGCTGCACGGCGGTATTTCCCCCGTTGGTCGACGTCGGGGCAGCTCGCCGTTGCGCCTGCTATAAAGTGGCTCCGGTTTCCAGCATGGCGGAGCTGTTGGAATGAATACGCCGCTCCTCAAGGTGACCGCCCTCAGAGTGTCCTTCCCACTTGGCGGGCGCTGGCTCGGCGCGCGGGAATGGGTTCATGCGGTTGATGGCGTTGACCTTAGTGTCGCTCGCGGTGAGATACTGGGGGTGGTTGGCGAATCCGGAAGCGGCAAGACAACACTGGGACGATCGATCCTGCGGCTCGTGCAGCCGAACAGCGGCTCTGTCCGGTTCGGGGGGACGGAGGTACTGACGTTAGGCCGGCGCGAGATGCGAGCGCTCCGCCGGAGGATGCAGATAGTTTTTCAGGATCCGTACTCATCTCTCAGTCCGCGGATGCAGATTCGCGACATTCTCTCGGAGCAGCTGCGTCGCCATCGAATGGTTGAAAAACGCGACATCGACACGAAAGTTGCGGGGCTCCTGGAAATGGTCGGATTGGAACCGTATTTCATGCGCCGGTATCCCCACGAAATGAGCGGCGGACAGCGACAGCGAATCGCGATCGCTCGGGCGTTCGCGCTGGAGCCGGAATTCATCGTTTGCGACGAGCCGGTCTCGGCGCTGGACGTATCGGTCCAGGCACAGGTGCTGAATCTGCTTCAGTCGCTGCAACGAGAGCGGGGTGTGTCGCTGCTCTTCATCTCCCATGACCTCGCCGTTGTGGAGCGGGTCGCCGATAGAATCGCGGTGATGTACAGGGGGAGGATCGTGGAGGAGGGTGATGCGGCACGCCTGATCGCGGCTCCGGAGCACGCTTACACGCGGACCCTTCTAGCGGCGGTGCCAGTTTTGCCGAACCAGGCATCAATGCATGGGCTACCCGGATAGATCGACTGCTCACCTCACTCGCCGTTCGTTACCACCGGGCGTACAGCCCGGGCGAAATGCGAATGCATGTCCCACAGGCCGCGTGGGGCAACTGGCAGTCTCCGGCAATTCCCTCCATTTTTTGTCGCACCTCAACCCACTACCCGGTCGCCATGCGCCTCTCTTCACTTGTTGCCGCGTCACTCGCCGCGTGCGCACTCGCGGCCCCACTCGCGGCGCAGGCCCCGCAACACCCGCTCGACGGACTCTCCGGGCGAGAGCACTGGACGATTTACAACGCACTCGTAGCGTCGGGCCGAACTGATACAACGACAAGCTACCTGTACGTCGGTCTGAACGAGCCGCCCAAGGCGGAGGTGCTCTCGTGGAAGCCGGGGCAAACATTCCGGCGCGAGGCTGTGGTCCACCTCACGACGGGCAAGACCGGGTACGAAGCAATCGTGGACCTCGCAGGCAAGCGCGTGTTGTCATGGACAGCTGTTCCCGCGCGACAGTACATGACCAGCAGCGCCGAGTTCGATCGGGTAAAATCGCTCGCGCTCGCCGACGAGCGTGTGACTGCCGCGATCCGGAAGCGCGGCATCACCGATTTTACCCATGTGAGCTGTGGCGCGAACCACGGCTACTTCGACCGTCCCGAGGAGCGCGGACGCCGCCTGTTGCACGTGACGTGCACGGATGATCGGAACATCGTGACCGGCTACGGAGCGGAGATCGAAGGACTGGTGATCGTCATCGACCTCACTGAGGGAAAAATCATTCGGGTTACCGATGCAGGCGTTCGCCCGCAGGGCGAACCTTACGGGGCCCACGACGCCGAGGCGATTGGACCCACGCGCGAAACGCCGGGGCCAGTGCTGATGGTGCAACCGTCCGGCCCGTCGTACATCGTGAATGGACACGAAGTGAGCTGGCAGAACTGGAAGTTCCACTTCCGCGTGGATCCCCGCCGCGGCGTGGTGTTGTCACTCGTGAGCTACGCAGATGCCGGTCGCGACCGGTCGGTAATGTACCAGGGCGCGCTGTCGGAGCTGTTCGTGCCATACATGGATGCCGAATACCCATGGAATTACCAGGGCTTTTTCGACCTCGGCACGTACCCAGCGCTGTTCGGCGGAATCGCCAGCAGCCTGGCCGTGGGAGTGGAGTGCCCGGATTACGCGCGCTACTTCAGCGCCATGGTTGTGAGGCCGGATGGCCGCCCAAGCGAGCGGGTGCGCGCGGCCTGTCTCTTCGAACGCTCGGCTGGCGACGTGGCATGGCGGCACGGGCGCGAGCGCGGCAACATCGTCGATGCGCGCGTAAAGCGTGACCTGGTGCTGCGCATGTACATGACGGCCGGTAACTACGACTACCTCTTCGACTGGGTGTTTCAGCAGGATGGCACGGTGCGGCTGGACGCTGGCGCGTCGGGAATGGATCAGACCAAAACCGCCACCGGGACACCCGACGACGAAAAGTACGGACGCGTCATTGCACCCGGACGCGTCGGCGTGAACCACAGTCATTTCTTCTCGTTCCGCCTCGATCTCGATGTCGATGGTCTCCAGAACTCGCTGCTCGTGGATCGACTGGTGCCGCAGACGCTGCCTGCGGACAATCCACGTCGAAGCCTGTGGACAGTCGAGACGAACGAGGCGCGCAATGAGCGGGATGCGATGCGCCATTCCACGATGAACGCGCCGGAGATCTGGCGCTTCGTGAATCCGTCGGTGCCGGGCCCGTATGGGGGATTCGCGGGCTACCAGATCGAGGGGCACAGCGCAATGACATTGCTGGCACCCGACGATTACCTGCAGCGGCGCGCCGGCTTTACCAATCACACCCTCTGGGTCACGCCCTATGCGCGGAGAGAGCTATACGCGGCCGGTGACTATCCGACGATGAGCACTGCCGGTGATGGGCTCCCCGCGTGGACCTCGGCGAACCGCGCGATCGCGAAGCAGGACATCGTGGCGTGGCTTACAATGGGATTTCACCATGTGCCGCGCCCTGAAGACTGGCCCCTCATGCCGGTTGCCCGGCACAGCTTCGAGATCCGGCCGGTCGGTTTCTTCTCCCGCAACCCGGCGATGGATCTCCCGGCAACGTCTCGCTGATTTGCACTCGACCAATCCCCTGCGCCGTGTCGCCTGCCGCTACTGAATCGTAGAGCGATCGGCATAAACTCGTGCGAATCACCTATGTACTTGCAGGCACCGAGCTCAACGACGGACACAGGGTAGCTGTCCAGCATGCAAGGCTTCTTGCCGGAATGGGGCACGAAGTAACAGTTGCCGCCGAGGGTCCGCGGGCGGAATGGATGAAGCCAGGGGCGCGGTATCACGACATGAAATCCTCAGGCTCGCTCGATTCACAGGATCTCCTGATCGCGACGCACTGGACGACGGTCAGCGTCGCACAGCGGATGCAGATCGGACCTGTCGCGCATCTTTGCCACGGATTCGAGGGCGACTTCAAGCACCCGGGATCCCATCACACGGCAATTCGCGAAGCCTACGAGCAGCCGATACCAACATTTGTCATATCGCCGCACATTGCCGACCGCCTCGAGGCTGAATTCGGGCGAGAGTGCGTAGTTACGAGTCCCGCTCTCGATCCCTTCTTCAGACCCGTATTTCGGTGGCGTCCCCGAAATCAGCCGCTGGTCGTCATCCCGGGAAATTTCGAAGAGCCAGTCAATAATGTGCGCACGGCGTTGCATGCGGTGGTCCTTCTGAAGGATCTGGGATTCTCCTGTCGTGTCCTTCGGATTTCTTCACTGCCGCTCAGTGAGGAAGAACAGGCCTTTCTGAAACCGGATCAATACCTCGTCGCGATTTCGCCGTCGCGCTTTGCGCGAAAGCTCCGCCGCGCCGACCTCTTGCTTTTTGCATCCCGCGAAGCTGAAGGATTCGGGCTCCCCTTGCTCGAAGCGATGGTCTCGAAGGTGCCGGCGGTTGCCTCACGCATTCCATCTACGGAGATCATGTGTGGCGATGCGGTGTCCCTCGTTCCCGCCGAGGACGCCGGGGCGTTCGCGGATGGGGCGGCCGACCTGCTCGACGATGCCGTCGCCTGGCGAAACGCACGGGAATCTGGTTTTGCCCAGGCGCAGCGCTACAACGAAGATGCGATCGGCGCTGAGCTTCGCCGCGCCGTTGACTGGGCAATCGCAACGACTACGTGACGGTGTGCCGCTGGCTGCTGATCGTTCCGGCAATGGCACTTCGTTTGCCATTGCAACGGGCAGACAACCCAGCGGAGAATGACAATGGAAATGGAAACCCTGAAAGACCTTTACGTCGAGGGACTGAAGGATCTGTGGAGCGCGGAGAAGCAGATCATCAAGGGCCTCGAGAGAATGAGCAAGGCAGCTTCACATCCCGAGCTGAAGAAGGCGTTTGAGAGCCACCTAACCATGACAGAGAAGCATGTCGAGCGACTCGAGAGAATCTGCGCCGACCTCGAAGTCAGCCCGCGTGGCAAGAAGTGCGTCGGCATGGAAGGGCTCATCGACGAAGCGAAGGAGCTCATCGGCGAGAAGCCCGATCCTGACGTTCTCGATGCTGGCCTGATCGCGGCAGCGCAGCACGTCGAGCATTACGAGATGGCGGGGTATGGCTGCGCGCGCACATATGCGAGACAGCTCGGCTTCAACGAACAGGCAGACCTTCTCCAGACGACTCTCGATGAAGAAGGCAGCACCGACAAACTGCTCACGCAGATTGCCGAGACTTCAATCAATATCGAGGCGGAGCGGGCAGACTGATACTCACTCCGCAGTCGGGACACGAAGGCCGGGTAACCCGGCCTTCGGCATTTTTCCGTCATTCCCCCGCCTGAAAGCAATCCGGTCTCCGAATTGCGACGTACACCATAGGCACCCGCGATCTCCGCGGGTGCCACGTCACGTTCTTTGTTGGGGGTCGGCATGAGCCGGAAGGCAGGCAGTTATCAGTCGTGGGGTGCGCGCGTGTGCACATTGCTCGGGTTGCTTGTTGTAGTTTCTGCTTTGTGAAGGTCCGACCGGCCCGCAGGGCCCCGAAGGTCCCGCCGGTCCGCAAGGTTCCCCTGGAGGAACCGGGCCTGCCGGCCCGCCAGGCGCGCCAGTCGCCGGCCGCACCATCTATGGCGTCGACGGCGCCAACATGCTGATCTCATTCGGCGCGCTCACACCAGACCGACCGATTGCGAAGGTTGCGATTACAGGACTCGCCGCGGGTGAGACCGTGGTCGGAATGGACTTCCGTCCAGTGGGCGACGCCTTGTATGTGGTCGGATCGACAAGCCGTACGTACACGGTCAATGTGAGCACGGGCGTAGCAACCGCAGTAACTCCCGCGGCCTTCACCCCCGCACTTTCGGGATCGTCGTTCGGAATTGGATTCAATCCGATGGTGGATCGCCTTCGAGTTCACTCTGACACAGAACAGAACCTGCGAATCAACCAGCTCACCGGGGCGGTCGCCTTCAACGATGCCGCACTCGCCTACACAGCTGGCGACGTCAATTTCGGAGCGAACCCGAACATCGTCGGAACGGCCTACACCAACAGCGTGAATCCGGCACCCACCGTCACCGAGCTCTACGCAATCGATTCGAATCTCGACATACTCGTGGAACTCGATGCTCCCAACGACGGCAAGCTCAGCACAGTCGGCTCGCTCAATTTCAACACGAGTGGTGATGTGGGCTTCGATATCGCCGGCGATACTGACATAGCGTACGCCTCACTGACCCCGGCCGCTGCTGCAACGGGTTCATCCCGCTTGTACATGATTAATCAGCGCACGGGCAACGCAACGCTAATCGGCGTGATCGGGCACGCTACTCCGTTGCGCAGCATAGCCGTAGCTCCGTAAGGTCCTGCATACTGGTGTAGACGAAGAGGGGTCCGAAGTTGGATCCCTCTTCTTCCACCCGCAGTCTCGTTATTCGCTTGCTTCAGACAAGGGCGTCAAACATTGTGGTGAATCGTTAGCCGGACTGTTCACGAACTTGCTGACCTCATAACTCTCGAGGCCGCCGGATTGATAGGGCGCGAGTAGCGAAAGCGCGGCTCGCAGCGGAGTGGCCTTATCCAACCACATCATTGCCTGATCCAGCGTCAGAAGCGCAGGCATCCGATGATGAAACCGCGAAACCCGCTCCCCCGCATCAGTGGTAATGACGGTGCAGGTCTCGACCATCTGATCCCCGCGTCCCCATCGCTCCCATAACCCGGCCATCACGAACAGCTCGTGTCCCTTCATATGAAAGAACAAGGGAACGCGCGACTTTCCGGTGCCGGTCCATTCGTAATAGCCATCCGCGAGGATCAGGCAACGCCGATCGCGCACTGCATCACGAAACGCCGGCTTCTCGGCCAACGAATCGGCACGAGCGTTGATCATGCGATTTCCAATCGATGGATCGTTGGCCCATGAGGGGATCAGACCCCAACGCCTCGGGGTCACGGCCGGACTACCCTCAGGATCGAGCGCGAGCGTCCATTGCTGCTGGGCGGGCGCGATGTTGTAGCGCGGCGAGAACCCCGGGAGCACCGGCGGGAGACTGAATTTCTCGAGGATGCATACCGGGGCGTCATGCAGTGAGGATCGTCCGCACATGGTCGCAATTTAGCTTGATAAAACTTGAAACTGGGTATTTGACTCGGCACTGAGCATATCACTGAAAACTCAGGACTACGACTCGAGACTCGGGACTCATCTGGCAGACGAGTTCCGAGCCCCGAGTTATAGTCCTGAGTTTTCAGTGACATGCCCAGTTCCGAGTCAAATGCCCAGTTCCGAGTCAAATGCCCAGTTTCGAGAGTTCGATACCTCTCAAGTTGGTAGGCGACCAGGGGGCCGCCCCCCACTTATATTTGGGGATGCCCATCGAGATAACAAAGAACGAAGGCACGGGCGTCGACCGCCACGTGCAGATCTCGGTTCCCCCCGAGACAGTAAAGGATGCCGAGGATAAGGCAGCCAGGCGTTATGCGTCGAGCGTAAGACTACCCGGTTTCAGGCCCGGCAAGGCGCCGGCGACCATGGTCCGGAAGAAGTTCGCCGAGGCGATTCGACAGGAAGCGCTGGAAAGCCTGGTTCGCGACGCATATCAGGAAGTCGTCGAGAAACAGGACCTGAAAGTCGCATCACAGCCGCATGTCCACGACGTGAAATTCGAGGAGGGTAAGCCACTCACTTTCGAGCTTCACTTCGAGCTGCGGCCAACGGTCGATCTGACCCGGACGTCCGGCTTTCGCGTCACCCGCCGCAACGTGACCATCACTGATGAGAACGTTCGCGAGCAGATAGAGACGATTCGGGACCAGCGCGCGACATGGACTCCGATTGACGGCAAGCCGCTCCCCGGAGACATGGTCAACGTTGAGATATCCACCGGCGACGACCCCACAGCAGGCGAACCACGGTCGTACCCGCTCGTCCTCGGCACCCGGCAGGCGATCGAAGGAATCGAGGAGCTGATCATGGAGGCCACGCCGGGTGAAACCGTCGAGCGCCCCGTGAAGTGGCCTGAGGACTTCCCCGACGAATCGCAGCGCGCGCAGACCAAGACAGTGAAGGTCAGGCTTCAGGATGTGAAACGGAAGTCGCCGCCAGACCTCGACGATGCCTTTGCGAGAGAAGTCGGAGATTTCGACTCAATCGACGCGCTGACTGAAGCGGTTCGCACGGACCTGACCGAACACTCGAAGCGCGACGCAGATGCGGAAGTACGTCAGAAGCTCATCGACGAGATCATCGGCGCGAATCCGTTCGATGTCCCAGGAAGCTGGGTCAGGCAGTTCGCCGACAACTATGCCGAGGCGTATCAGATTCCCGCTGAGGATCGCGAACGTTTTGCCACGGAATTCCGCGCGATGGCAGAGCGTCAGATCAGGCGGGACCTCGTCATCGAGACGCTGGCAGAGCGCGAATCACTTGCAGCCAGCGAGAAGGACCTCGACGATCGCATTACTGAACAGGCAGAGAAGCGGGGGGTAAATCCTGCACAGCTTTACACGCAGCTCGAGAAGGGCGGACGCCTGAAGGAAATCGAGCGAAGCCTTACCGAAGACAAGGTTTTTCAGTGGCTGCTGGAAAAGAACGAAGTTCAAACCGAGAGCTGAGACGACAATGCCTACTCTGTACACCCCATATGTGATCGAGCGCTCCAGCCGCGGCGAGAGGACCTACGATGTCTTTTCGCGCCTGCTCATGGATCGCATCATCTTCCTCGGAACCCCAATCAATGATGACGTCGCAAACGTCGTCATTGCGCAGCTGCTGTTTCTCGAGGCCGACAACCCCGAGCGCGACATTCACGTCTACATCAATTCCCCTGGTGGCAGCGTCTCGGCCGGCATGGCGATCTACGATACGATGCAGTTCCTGAAGTCCCCGGTTAACACCAACTGCATGGGTCTGGCGGCGAGCATGGGATCGTTCCTCCTGGCGGCAGGTCGGCCGGGAAAGCGCTCTGCCCTTCCCCATTCCCGGATCATGATCCACCAGCCCAGTGGCGGAACGCAGGGTACTGCGTCTGATATTGAGATCCAGGCTCGCGAGATTCTTTACCTCCGGGCCAAGATGAATGAGCTAATGGCCAAGCACACCGGCCGCCCGGTCGAGCAGATCGAGCGGGACATGGATCGGGACCGGTTCATGTCGGCGGAAGAGGCTAAGGCATATGGACTTATCGACAATGTGATCTCCTATCGGGGCCAGATGGAAGAAGCAATTTCCAAGAAGTGACTTGTCAGTTTGGGGTGGACGTGGACCGCGGATTCAGGACTTTGCGGATCCAGGACCAACTGCAATCGACGATCTGCGACTTATTGAGGGTCGAGGACCACGACGGAGAAACGGCAGGCTCCGAGGCTTGGTTCATCCTCAGTCCGCACTAAGTCGTCGATCGTCGATTGGGGTTAGTCCTGGATCCGCAAGGTCCTCAATCCGGAATTCTCCGGACATATCAAACCGCCCCTCGCTGCTGCCGGATTAATGCTTGACCACATCCGAAACGGCTGTTAGTTGTTCAGATAGCTAGTACGCGTCTCCCGCACCCTCAGGCCTATGTCGCAGGACAAACACCTCCGCTGCTCTTTCTGCGGAAAATCGAAAGACTCCGTCCGGAAGTTCATTTCCGGGCCGTCGGTTTACATCTGCAACGAGTGCATTGCGCTCTGCAATGAGATCCTGGCGGAGGATGAAGAGCGGGAGGTCTCCGAGGCGATAACGCAGGTACCCTCCCCTCAGGAAATCAAGGACGTCCTCGACCAGTACGTGATTGGTCAGGAGCAGGCTAAGAAGGCCCTCTCGGTCTCGGTTTACAACCACTATAAGAGGATCAATTCCACGTCGCTGAAGGACGACGACGTGGAGCTGGACAAGTCGAACATCCTGCTCATCGGCCCGACGGGCGTGGGCAAGACCCTCCTGGCGCGCACCCTGGCCAGGATCCTGGACGTTCCCTTCACTATCGCCGACGCGACCACCCTCACAGAGGCCGGTTACGTAGGCGAAGACGTTGAGAACATCCTTGTGCGCCTCCTCCAGGCCGGTGATTTCAACATCGCCGAGTGCGAGCGTGGCATCGTCTATATCGACGAGATCGACAAGATCGCGCGAAAGTCCGAAAACCCGAGCATCACCCGCGACGTATCTGGTGAAGGCGTCCAGCAGGCGTTGCTCAAGATCATCGAGGGGACGGTTGCCTCCGTTCCGCCGCAGGGCGGTCGCAAGCACCCGCAGCAGGAGTATATCCAGCTCAACACCAAGGACATCCTCTTTATCTGCGGTGGGGCCTTCGACGGGCTGGAGAAGATCATCGAGGCCCGTACCGGTCGTCGTCAGATCGGCTTCAACAACCTGACTGGCAAAAAGGAGTTGA
>JAYUWU010000114.1:0-11924 GCA_043753365.1 Gemmatimonadaceae bacterium
CTCTTCCGGAGCCTTGTCGATCTGGTCGAACGCGACGGTCTGGGCAAGTCCCTTCTTCGCCTGGATCGACGTGATCGCCGCTGTCAGGGTGGTCTTGCCGTGATCGACGTGGCCGATCGTTCCAACGTTTACGTGCGGCTTCGTCCGCTCGAATTTCGCCTTACCCATTTATCGATTCCCCTGGTTGCGTTTTACGCTTTGACTTTGTTCATGATTTCTTCAGCCTTCGACTTAGGAACCTCTTCGTAGTGAGAGAACTCCATCGAGTAGACTGCCCTTCCCTGCGACTGCGAGCGGAGCTTTGTCGAGTAGCCGAACATCTCCGACAGGGGTACAGAAGCCGCGATGACCTGCGCTTCTCCACGCTGTGTCATGCCACCGATCTTTCCGCGACGCGCTGACAGGTCGCCGAGGATGTCGCCCATGTAATCGTTGGGACAGACGACTTCGACGTTCATGATTGGCTCAAGAATTACCGGGTTTGCACGCTTCACGGCTTCCTTGATCGCCATCGAGCCGGCGATCTTGAACGCCATTTCGTTCGAGTCGACATCGTGGTACGAGCCGTAGATCAGCTGCGCCTTGACGTCGACCATCGGATAGCCGGCGATGACACCGTTCTCCAGTGCCTCACGCATTCCATTCTCGGCCGGGCCGATGAACTCACGCGGTATCGTTCCGCCAACAATCTTGTCCTCGAACACGAAGCCTTCGCCCGGCTTTGCCGGCTCGATGTTGATGACCACGTGGCCGTACTGTCCCTTTCCACCTGACTGACGGATGAATTTTCCTTCGACCTTCTCGACGCGCTTCTTGATCGTCTCACGATAGGCGACCTGCGGGCGGCCGATGTTCGCGTCGACTTTGAACTCGCGCTGCATGCGGTCGACGATGATCTCGAGATGGAGCTCTCCCATTCCTGAGATGATCGTCTGCGCCGTCTCCGCGTCAGTGTGCACGCGGAACGTCGGATCTTCCTCGGAAAGCTTCTGGAGCGCGATCGCGAGCTTGTCCTGGTCGGCCTTCGTCTTCGGCTCGATGGCGACGTCGATGACGGGGTTCGGGAACTTCATCGCTTCAAGAATGATCGGCGCGTCGTCGTCACACATCGTGTCGCCGGTGCGCGTATCCTTGAGTCCGATTGCCGCGGCAATGTCGCCGGCGCGTACTTCGTCGATTTCCTCACGCTTGTTGGCGTGCATCTGAAGCAGACGCGCAACGCGCTCACGCTTGTCCTTGCTCGAGTTGTAGACGTACGAGCCAGACTTGAGAACGCCCGAATACACGCGGAAGAACGTCAGCTTACCGACGAACGGATCCGTCGCGATCTTGAACGCGAGCCCTGCAAACGGGGCATCGTCGTTGACTTCGCGTGTTTCCTTGTTGGTATCGTTGTGAGGCGTATGACCTTCGATGGCCGGCACTTCAACGGGTGAAGGCAGGTAGTCGATGACAGCGTCGAGCAGCGCCTGCACGCCCTTGTTCTTGAACGAAGCGCCGCAAAGGACAGGAACGATGAATCCCCCAACGGTCGCCGTGCGAATCGCGTGACGCACTTCGTCGTTGGTGAGCTCGACGCCCGAGAAATATTTCTCGATCATCGCTTCGTCGTGCGTGACCGCGGCCTCGATCACCTCGTGGCGTGCTTTCTCGACTGCTTCCTTATAGATGTCAGGAACATCGACTACCTCGAACTGCTTGCCCATCGTCGAGTCGTCGAAGATGTATTGCTTGCGCTCGATGATGTCGATGTGGCCCGTGAAGAGCTCTCCCGAGCCGACTGGCAGCTGGATCGGGTAAGCCTCTTTCGTGAGGCGATCGCGGATCATGGAGAGGCAGCGGTCGAAGTTCGCCCCGACGCGGTCCATCTTGTTGGAGAAAATGAGTCGCGGGACCATATAGCGATCCGCCTGGCGCCACACTGTCTCGGTCTGGGGCTCGACGCCGGCCACAGAGTCGAGCAGTGTGACGGCGCCATCGAGCACACGCAGCGAGCGCTCGACTTCAACTGTGAAGTCGACGTGGCCCGGTGTATCGATGATGTTGATCCGATACTCGATGCCGTTGCGCGTCCAGAATGCCGTGGTAGCGGCAGACGTGATCGTGATTCCGCGCTCCTGTTCCTGCTCCATCCAGTCCATCGTGGCGGTGCCTTCATGCACTTCGCCGATTTTGTGGGACTTTCCGGTGTAGTAGAGGATACGCTCGGTCGTAGTCGTTTTCCCGGCATCGATGTGAGCCATGATGCCGATGTTGCGATAGTGTACGAGCGGAGTTTCGCGAGCCATTATTATCCTGATTGGCGCCCTGTCGAGCGCGCCGAATTCGATTGGTTTGTGGAGCGTATACCCGTCACGATCAACAAAAACGCGGGTGGACCGTGTCGCCCCAGTCGAGGGGCCGGTATCCATCCGCTTCCGCCGGGTGCATCCGCTACTGAAAGCCGGTGGGGACCCGATGCGCGCCGGTGCTAGAGCGACCCGGCGTTGAGTTGTGAACAGCCTCTAATAATCACACATGGGTGTTGGAGAAACAAGCCCGGGGGCAGTGTGCTGTTCGGGGTGCACGAAGCTCTAACGGGGGCACCTCCGTCACCAGGCAGGTGCGTTGCCTGTCACCCGCGCACCGCATTTACAGCCGACGAGGGCGGGCTCGCGTCAAGACCCCGCCCTGAACGGCAGCTAGAGCGGCAAATCCTGCTGCGATACGATCAGAAAATCCACGCTCAACCGGTGCTGAATTCCAGTTGTCGTGCAGGTCGCCCGGTTCTCGCCAGCGGCTGCCGCGGCGACGTCCGGGTCTGGATCACGATCTTTCGTATAGACATGGTAAGTGCGCACGTCGATGCGCTCCACCCACACGTCATCGCTCGAAAGGTCGCTCGACCATCTCCACGCGTCGCATCTCGTCGCCTGCGACGGATTAACTGCGAAGTGCCTCTGAACGCGGTTCGCATATCCGATCGGAATGACCGTCGTTGGATTGGCGATGTTACGAACGTTGAGAAAGACCGCCATCGTCTCAGTTCCGCCATTCGGATATTGCGGATCTCCAACCGGGTAGACGATGCTCATTTTCCTCGGGTACTGCGCGCAACCCCTTGCCTTTGCGACTGGATTGTTTGTTTGGAGAGTCGCATCGCCCGAGCCGCTGCCCGTTGCGTTGAAGATCCGCGTGGTGACGCCGCAAACGCCGTCGTCGTAGACGGAGCTCGTCCCATCGCTGAACTGGCCATCACTGATCAAGCCAAGACCCGAGCTGTTGAGTGGAAGTTTCCAGGTTGCGGTGGCGTTTGCGACTGTTGACTTTCCGAAAGCGAGAGTTGGTGGCGCCTTGGCGCTCTCTGGCGCCATAACCTCGGACTGACAACCCGCGAGCACACACACACCCGCGGCGATCTGGATCAAAGCGTAACGCATCGTGAATCTCCTCGGAGAGTAACAACCGGTGCTGCGAAACCGTAGCGCAGCAACTGTGTTGTTGTAATGCTGAATTCAACGGCCGCGCCAATTGTTTTTGCGGTGCCTACCATCGCGACTCACAACAAATTCCGTGTGACCGCGTACATGAAAAAGAGCTCTGCCGACGGCAGAGCTCTTTTCATTTCGTTCAGGGATGTATTTGCGAGCTGCTTATCTCACGGCAGCGCGACATTCGAGACGACATACAGATCAACAGGCAGATTGTGCGACTGTCCCGTCGTCGTGCAAAGAGCGCGATTCTGCCCCACAGCGGCGGCTGCCTTTAATGGATCGGGATCCCGATCCCTCGTGTAAACGTGGTAAGTAGTCGCATCGAGGCGCTCGACCCAGACGTTGTCGCCGAGACCAGTGGCCTCGTTCCACCGCCATGCGTCACAGCGCTCTTTCTGCGACGGGTTGAGCGCGAGGTGTCGCAGCACCCGGTTAGCGTATCCAACGCCAATCGTCGTAGTAGCGTTGGAGATGTTACGAATGTTCATGAACACCATTATTTTCTCCGTCCCCCCGGCGGGATATGCCGGGTCACCAACCGGGTAGACGACCGTCATTGTGCGAGCGGCCTGACAGATCGAGGATTTCCGTGTGGGATTATTGGTCTGAACCGTCGCATCACCCGACCCCGCGCCTACGAATATCTGCCCCGAGACGGCGCACACTCCACTTTCGTAAACGGAGAAGATCCCACTGGCGTCAAGTTGTCTGTTGTCGCTGATGAGGCCAAGTCCAGTCGATGCGAGTGGAATCATCCAGGTTGTAGTCGGGTTTGGCTCAGCCTTTCCCTTCACCGCAAACAACTCGGTTCCAATGCCACCCTTACCCCCCGCGGTCACAGTCACGTCCCACTTGGCGACGGTCGCGCCGGCACTGATCGTAATGTTGGCCACCAATTGTCGCGCATTCACGTAACGCGTGCTATTGGTGCGGATCTGTGAAGGGTCCGCGACCCCGGCGTACGCCCACGTCGCTACAGCTCCTGAAACGAATCCGCTCCCGCCTATTACGACGTCGAGAGTGGTGTCCTGGGACGCGGAGTCCGGCGCCGCCGAACTGACGACGACATCGGCCGTAGTGTTCCTGGCGGTCACCACGCCAAGTGGCGTGTTCGCGGTCGGCGCTGCCTGATCCGCAGAGCAGGCAGCGATCGCAACCAAGGCAAACAAAGGGAGGCAGGCAGAAATTTGCCGCCTCGGCTCGAAAAAGCTGAAGCCGATCATCGAGAACTCCATGGGCTTGGGTCGTTGGCCTATTGAACGGTCGCCTTTCCAGAAGATTGCGAATCCGGCACCAGCCCGCCTGAACCGCTGATACTATAACCGGCCCAGTATCGAAGCGCCGCGTAGCGGGGATTCCGGATCATCTCCCGTTGAGCGATAGCGAGGGCCTCGACAGCGGAGTTGAGCGTGAGCGCCGAATAGAACCGTCGCGCAAAGACACTCGCGCCCTGATCGTCTATCTTCCAGAGAGTCGCCACGACGTTCTCCGCGCCGGCGTACAGAATCGCCTGCGACAGTGTCGCGTAATCCTCATTTCGTCTGAATGCGGTGGACCATGCCGCTCCCGCAGCGGTCTCGCATCCAGACAGATAGACGAGGTTGCTGCGCACCGGAATTTGAAGCAGCTCGTGCACGTAGAGATTTCCATCATCGTCGGGCGACAGCGTCTTCCCACGAGCCAGCTCGACATGGGAGAACATCGGACTTGCCGGATTGAGAAGAGCATGGCTTGCAACATGCACGTTCCCGCCACGCTGGAGCATGGCTCTCAGCTCACGCTCAGTTGCGCGCGCACCGATGAACGACTGAGCCTTTCCAATCTCTAGCTTCACGGCGCTCGCTTCCTCCATCGTGCCGCGAAGTTCCGACGGAAATGGGGCGAACACGGCACTCCACGCCTCCATCGATCGACTCTCCGCTCCTCGAAGGAGAGGAAGCGCAGATGCCGAAGGCAGCGTGAGCACGGATCTGGATTCCACGAGGTGCTTTCCATCGGGTCCGACAAGCGCCGCGAACGGCAGATAGGCGAGCGCCGAGCTCGGAACGACTACTATCGAACTCGCCCGACGAAACTGCGCGAGGTTCGACAGAGGAGCGATGAGAATATCGTGCAGGCCGCGCAGTATCGCTGTCTCCGGACCGTGATTACGCCGACTGCTCATGAGCTGTGACGCGAGGCGAACTCTATTCGCGAGTTCATCCACATCGATATCGCGTACAACCGACACGACGGTATCGTGAGCCACCAGGAAGAGGAAAAGCCGGTCAGCCGTCACGAGATATTCCAGCAGAACTTCGTCTGTGCGAAGCGAGCGGCGAATTTTCGGTGCTTCAACGCGCGAAATGCCGAGCAGCGAAGTTCCGCGTGGATCGGTACGGGCAGCGCGCTGCATCCGGTCTTCATACTCGTTTCGCGCAGCCGTCAGCTTCGTCAGGAGTTGCTGCTGATCCCTCCGCAACGCAACGGTCCTGTCCGGAGAGCGAAGCGCATCCGCGTTTCGCAGTCGCTCCGTGAGATATTCGATCCGGCGGAGGAGCCTGTCAGCTTCCGCAAGATCCCGGGTACTGGAGCGCTTACTCTGCCGGAGTGCGTTGAGATGTTCCATCAGCGTTCTTCCGCGCGCAGCATCTGCAACCTCGAACGCTTCCCATGTTTTCCCGAGTTGCAGCAGTGCCACGACCAGATCGCCGTAAATCGATGCATTGCCACTCGTGAATGCCGAGCGCAACGGACCTTCGCCGAGACTCTCCCTGACCCGGTCGAGTGCTGCCACGGCAATCCGCCCCGAGACCACGGCCTCTGGCCACCGGCCCAATTTCGCAAACGACCTCGCGCGCAGACCGTGCCCTTCGCCAGCTGCTACTGGACCAAGCCGTTCAAACTGCAGTTTCGCAGGCAAGGCTCTCAACACGGCCGCCGGATCGCCGGCGATATCCGCGACACGAGCGGTTCCCAACGCGAGAATTTCTTGCGCAATCAGTGCTGAAAGTTTCGCGGCAAGTCGCTCGGCCTCGACAAGAGACTGACGCGCTTGCTGAGACTGCCCCGCTTCCTGCGCCAACTCGGCGGCAAGAACGTAATCGGAAAGCATTTCGAACTCGTTGCCGGCGCGTCGGTGTATCGCGATTGCTTCCTGCGCGTGAGTCATCGCGAGATCGCTTCGAGAGATTGCGGCCAGCTCGCGAGCCTGAGCCCTCGCAATGTCACCGGTTCGACTCTCCAGTCCGGCGGAGTCCGAGAGTACTCGCGCGCGCGCAAGATGCCGAAGTGCCGCAGCGTGATCTCCCGCTTCACCAATCAGCTCCGCATAAACCTGTAGATCTTCAGCTTCCTCGCGAACGAGCCCATGCTTTCTGGCGACCATCATGGCGCTGTCCAGGTACGCAATCGCCTTCTGATGTTCGCCGAGTGACGCGAATGCACTGCCAAGCTGGCCGAGCACCGACTCCTCCCCGGTCGGGTAGCCAATCGCTGCGTAAAGCGGTCTTGCCTTTCCCAGCCATACCAGTGCGGCCGTCGCATCGCCCGACCGCACTTCGACCATTCCAAGATTCGACATAGAGTTGGCGAATGCCAGTGTATCGCCCGTCGCTCTCGCGCTCGTCGCCAGATAGAAGAAAGCTTGACGGGCGAGATCGAATTCGCCGAAATCGGAGTGCACAAGACCGGAATTTCCTATTGCCTTCGCGATACTAGGGGAATCCTGGACCGCGTCCGCACTGGATCTGGCGCTGGAAAAGAGAGCGATCGCATCGCTGTATCGACCCTGCTGATGAGCCAGCAGACCGAGCGCATTGAATGAACGAAAGAGATCGCGCTTCAGAGCCAATCTCTGCTTCATCGCAAGTGCCGCTTCTCCAAGCTTGCGGGATTCCTCATTCCGTCCGAGGCGCATCGCCGCCAGACCGCGCCATGTGTCCGCTCGAGCAACCGCGCTCGAATCGCCATCGGCGGCGGCTCTAGCTCTCCCGGTCTCAAGAAGCGCGGTAGCGGAATCGTATTCGCTGCGTCTGTATGCGGCTTCAGCCAGATCCAGCAAGGAATCAGCGATCGCACTCGCCGCGAACTGTTTTGAGCCCGCCTGGTCCACCGTCACCGACCTTTTGATGTCGCACGCGCCGCAGACAGTTAAAGGAATCGCGGCGAATATCAGCCAGCGCGAGGCCACGCTAACGCCCCGTTACGACGAACTCATGAACCCCGCTTGTAGCCGAAGCGCCGTCGATGGATAGCGCGTCAACACTCCAATAGTATGTGCCGGGTTTATTGACGGATTGTGGCAACCTGAGTGAAGTGTCGCTCGTACTAGTTTGATAGACTGTTCTGCCGGAAGAATCGGAGACAACGAGCCGGTAACTGGCAGCGTCGACTGAGCGCCACGTGAATGGCTTTCCGGATTCGCTCACATGCTCGGCATCTGAGGGCGAGACAAGCTGGATTCGGAGCGGCTCATCGGCGATTCCGCGCCTCTCGGTAGAAATTTTCGCGCCGACGCGCGAAGCATCTCGAGGTTGAATGAACACAATTGCAATCGCCGCAGCAGCCGCCAGCGCAACAAGGGGGTAAGCTCCGCGCGACCGTTTCAATTCACGCTTCGGCGCCGTGGTGATAATTCTGGCCGCCTCGATGATCTCATGGCGAGCGGAAGGGTGGTCAGCCAGATAGGCCTCGACTCGCGCAAGCTCCTGGCCTGAGAGAGTGCCGTCGAGGAATGACGCGACCTCGTCAGGACTAAGCGCATCTTCATCGATCACTGCCGCGCCTCCGCCCCTTTCCATTGTCTTCTCCATGCCCCGATGTAACGGACATAAGAAGCATCATTTGCAGGATCATGAAGCCGCGTGTTCGTATCCGCGGGCGTTCAACCGGCTTTTGAGCTCCGCAAGCAAGGCGTTGAGCCTTCTGTAAACGTGAAATTGCGACGGGTAGTGGAGGATGCTCGCGATCTCGGAAACTGAGAGCCCGTCGTCAAATCGCATGCTGAGCAGAAGCCTGTCGCCAGGCGGCAGAGACTCGCGAATGACTCGAAGCTCCCTAGACAGCTCGACACGTTCGAGCTCGATACCTGGATTCTCGGATCGATCGTCGGGAACTGAATCGGCGAATTCGGGCCCGTCGCCCAGATCCTCCAGACGGCGCCTCAGTCCAAGTCGTTCCCGCTCGGCTCGGGATTCATCGTTTCGCAGGCGACCGTACTTTCCGCGGTGGTGATCGACGCAAATCCGGCGAGCTACAACCACGAGCCAGGTCGTGAACTTGCTGTCGGGATGGGATTTATAGGCACGAAGCCTCCGGCAGTCGCTATCGCTCAGACGCTCGAGCAGATATGCAAATGCGTCCATCGCCTCGTCCCGGTCGCGCGCTGTTGAGCGGGCAACGTGAAGCAGCAGCGCTGAATATTCGCGCGCAAACGCGGACCACGCCTCGTCAGAGGGCGGATCCTCCCGAAAAAGCCTCTCAAGCGTCGGGGGAAACTCGGACATCTCCCTCTGCTCCTCAGGTTGATCGACCCGCCCGAAGCGACGAAGATACGTACCGCGCTGGATTTCGCAACGCAGAAATTGACGATGACAGCACGGAGATCGGACTCATCGATGTCCGCTCCACACGCCGTGCTGGCAGGCGAGGCAATCTCCAAAGGTGATATTTCTCTGGGCGTTTAGGTGACATTATCACTGGCGGTCCGGAATCATCACCCGCGGTCGCGCACCAGTAGCATTCCTGCCAGAAGCCGTCAACGCACGGACTGATCATGAAACTCAATCCAATTCTCCTCTCTCTCGCCGCTTTTGCGGTTGCTCCCTGGATGGCGATGGCCGCCGGGCCGGAGCCCCGCGTCATTCGCGTGACCGACACCGTCTTCGTAAGACCGACAGCCGAATACGCCGAGCTCGCGCGCCGCGTCGCGCTGCTCGAAAACCGGGCGGATGAGCCCACGGTGATCGAAGGAGATCTCATAGTGAAGGGCAGGCTCGGCGTGGGCGGCGCCCCCGAACCCGGGACCAGTTACGGGATCACAATTCGCGGACCCGATGACGCCTCTATGCGGTTCATCTCTAATGAAGCACTCAGGGACCCCCAACGCGCAGGTAACCAGCACCGGCACGTTGGTTCCTTGAGCCTGAGCCAGGATGGGGGCCTCCGCCTCGACCAGAACAGCACCTGCCGCGACGGCGGCCGCGGATGCACTGTCGACGACCTGCGCCGCCGCCGCGCCTTTTCCGGATTCGACTCGGTGGGAGACTGGTCGTTCTATCTATCAGATGTCGACTCGCTCACCGGCCGGGCGACGGCGCCTCCCGCTCAGAGCCTCGTGTTCAAGCTGATCGACTGGATGGCAACATCCGTGTCCATGCGCACCGACCCGGCCAGCGAATCTTCTTCAATACGAGCACGGCCATTCATGCGTCCGACAAGCAGTGGGAAGTGCCGTTTCAATAGCGAAGAGAGCGGTTGATATTCCCGGGCGATGCCGCATACGCGAGTACGTGCGCGACGTAATACTCGCGTCACTGCCGTCGTGACCGATCAGGACACATTAGCTCGCCGGATGGGTATGACTATGAAAGCGGCCGGGACAACGGCGGCTCATAAAATGCGAAATCCAATCTTGGACCCCACGACAGGAACTTCAATGCGCCGAATTCTCGCCGCTCTCGTAAGCGTCACGCTCCTCACCTCATGCGCCACCGCGACGCGCACCGCGGGCACGGTTTCCCAGGCCGCCGTCAAGACGTATCTCGATTCGTACGCAACCGAATATCAACGACTCTACGCTGCAAGTGCGGAAGCCCAGTGGGCTGCCAATACGCGGATCGTCGAGGGCGATTCCTCGAATGCCCTGCGCCAGCGCGCGGCTGAAGAAGCCCTCAACGCGTTCGTCGGCAGCACGGAGAACATCACGACGATCCGCGGATTTCTCGCTGCCGGAGATATGCTGACGCCGCTGCAGCAGCGGCAGCTCGAGGCGATGCTGTACAATGCGGGAACAGGGCCCCAGACGGTGGCCGATGTTGTCCGCAGGCGGATCGCTGCCGATGCAGCTCAAACTGAAAAGCTCTACGGATATCGTTTTATGGTTGCGGGCAAGGAGGTAACGCCGAATCAAATCGACTCGGTACTCCGCAACAGCGACAACCTTGCTGATCGCCGCGCATTCTGGGAATCGTCAAAAGCGATCGGCTCGACGCTCAAGCCGGGTATCGTTGAGCTCCGCGCACTGCGCAACCAGACAGTCCAAGGACTCGGCTACCCCGACTTCTTCACATATCAGGTGTCCGACTACGGCATGACCGCCGATGAGATGCTGCAGTTGACGGACATGATGAACCGCGAGTTGCGCCCGCTGTTTCGCGAGCTGCACACATGGGCGCGGTATGAGCTCGCAAGGAAATACAATCAGCCCGTACCAGACCTGATCCCCGCTGACTGGCTTCCAAACCGCTGGGGACAGGATTGGGCATCGCTGGTAAACGTGTCGGGTTTGAACCTCGACCAGGCATTCACCGGAAAAACTCCTGAGTGGATCGTCAGGCAGGGCGAGAATTTCTACAAGAGCCTCGGCTTCGATGCTTTGCCACAGACGTTCTGGGACAAGTCGTCGCTATACGCTTTGCCGCCGAACTCGCCGTTCAAGAAGAACACTCACGCATCCGCATGGCACATGGACCTCGCGAACGACGTGCGGTCGCTGATGAGTGTCGAGGCAAACGCTGACTGGTACGGTACGTCGCACCACGAGCTGGGCCACGTCTACTACTATATGAGCTACACCAACCCCAACGTGCCGCTGGTGCTCCGCGGTGGAGCGAACCGCGCGTATCACGAGGGGATCGGAACGCTGATGGAGCTGGCGTCAGGCCAGCGCCGATTCCTCGCCAATCGAGGCCTCATCGCGCCAGGCGTTGCGCCTGATTCGATTCAGACCATGCTCAAGGAAGCGCTCCAGTATGTCGTGTTCATGCCGTTCTCGACGGGAACGATGACGCGCTTCGAGCACGAGCTCTACTCGAAGAACCTGCCGGCCGATCAGTTCAACGCGAAATGGTGGGAGCTCGCAGCGAAGTATCAGGGCATCGCGCCGCCGTCACCGCGCGGCGAACAGTTCGCCGATGCATTGACCAAGACTCATATCAACGACGATCCGGGCCAGTATTACGATTATGCGCTGTCACAGGCGCTGCTGTTCCAGTTGCACAATCACATCGCCACGAACATCCTCAAGCAGAATCCGCACGACACTGACTACTACGGCAGCCGCGCCGTTGGTGACTTCCTCAAGGCGCTGATGGCACCGGGGGCGAGTCGCTCATGGAGGGATGTCCTCAAGGAGACGACCGGCCAGGAGCTCAACGCTCAGGCAATGGTCCAGTACTTTGCTCCACTGCACACGTGGCTCCGTCAACAGAACAGTGGAAGGACATACACGCTTCCGGAAATCTGAGGGAT